>JACDEG010000401.1 GCA_013816505.1 Pyrinomonadaceae bacterium
GTATCTAGGCTTCTTTGAATTCGTGCATAACGTGCGCAAACGCGGGAAAGCACTCTTGGGATCACTTCTCGCGCTGTTACTCGCGTAACTCCCTGAATCGGCTATTGAGCCTTCATTTATTCGTCGCGGCAAATGGTTGCGTTGACTTGGCAAGAGGTATATTTTGCGCGGGTTAAAATAGTCCTTTGGGAAGGATTAGGAAGTTGTGAGGAATGGATGAGTCAGGCAATGTCGGGGAAAATCAGACATTTTTACGAGTTCAGTGATTTCCGTTTAGACGCGGAAAATCCGAGTCTGTGGCTGAACGACCGGCTAGTGTCCGTGCCGCCGAAGGCTCTGGAGATGCTGACCCTGCTGGTGCGCCACCACGACGCGGTCGTCAGCCGAGAAGAGTTGTTGGAAACGGTGTGGCGGGACACGTTTGTTGAGGAGGGGAATATCAACTACACCGTCTCGCTGCTCAGAAAGACCCTCGGCGAGAAAGTTAAGGGCGAGTTGCAGTTCATTCAGACTGTGCCCAAACGCGGGTATCGCTTTATCGCTGACGTGCGTGAAGTGGTCGAGAGTGAAGCGGACGAAAAGGCTACGACTCCGAATCTGATCGCTGACTCATCTGACGCGATCCCCGCCGGCGAACCGAAGCCGCAAATCCGCTGGCACCTGTTAGGGATATTTTTGCTCGGCCTATCTCTGACGACGAGTTTTGCGTTCTGGTGGAAGGTTGATGAGCGGGGAGGGCTTGCGGGCCTTTCCGTCGCGGAGAGGAATGTCCGAAGCGTGGCGATTCTGCCTTTGAAGACGCTGGGCGAGCGCGAGATAAATGAGTCGTTGTCGTTGGGCTTGGCGGATTCGCTGATTAGCCGCTTGGGCAGCTTGAACCGCTTCGCCGTGCGTCCGCTGAATGCGGTTAAAGCTTATGCTGACGACAACGATCCGCTAACATTCGGTAAGGAATTAAAAGTTGATGCCATTCTGGAAGGCACATTGCAAACAATTGATAGTCGTTTACGCCTCAACATGAGGCTGCTCGACGTGCGCGACGGCGCGCAGCTATGGCAAGGCTCGTTCGACGAAACGAAGACGGATATTTTCCAGCTTCAAGACGCACTCTCATTACAAGTCACAGAATCTTTAACATCAAAACTTAATCAACAAGAGCGCGCACTTCTCACCAAGCACGACACGGAAAACCGCGAGGCTTTCCACTCGTATTCGCGAGGGCGCGCTTTTCTTGAGATCAGAAACATCGAAAAAGCGATTCCCGAATTTCAGCTCGCCATCCGTCTCGACCCGAACTATGCTCTCGCCTACACCGGCTTGGCCGACGCTTATTCGGCGCACGCACTTTTCACCAGCAGCGCCAACGCAGAATTTTATAATCAAGCCAGAGCGTTGGCCGAGAAAGCCTTGACGTTAGACCCGCATCTCTCCGAAGCCCACACCGCACTGGGGCGGGTTAGATATTTGCACGATTGGGACTGGGCGGGCGCGGAGAAATCTTTCCGTCGGGCGCTCGAACTCAACCCGAACAATGTCAAGGCGCACCAGTTTTACTCGCGACTGCTGGCGACTTTGGAGCGTACCCAAGAAGCACTCGCCGCTGCCCACAAAGCGCGGGAACTCGACCCGCGTTCGGCGGACTTGGCGATTCCGCTTTCCGCCATCTTGATTAAACGCGGCGAATTCGACGAGGCGCTGAAAGTCGTCACGGCAGCTATTGAAATGGACAAAGATTACCGAATGGCCCACAGATGCGTCGGAACAATTTATTTACTGAAAGGCGAGTACGCCAAAGTTATCGAACTAGGCAATCAGCATTTTCCGAACCCGAAAGAAACCGACTTCGCCTGGGCTTCGATGCTGGCGACCGCTTATCACCGAGTTGGGCAGGAAAATAAAGCGACGCAGATGCGAAAGCATCTCACCGGACTGGCGGCCACAGACTTGAAAGCGCTCTACTATTTGGCGATGCATTTCAGTGAACTCGGACACGCGGACGAAGCCTTCGCCGCCCTCCAAAAATGTTTTGAACTGAGGGAAGAACGGATGATCTGGACGAAAGATGAATGGCGTCTCGCGAGTCTGCGAGACGACCCGCGTTTCCGGGAACTCGTGCAAAAAATGAACCTCGCACGTTAGTAGTCTGGCCGCCTAATTTTTAGGCTGAGGGTTCATGCTGGCGGCGTGCCACGTCGCGCCAGCAGCGATCTTAAGGTTGAGATGCGGAACACTCCCGACACAGTTCAGAGTTCAACCTTCAGGTTGCTTTCCCGTAACACCGGCAACCTGAAGGTTGAACTCTGAACTGTGCTACGAAGGTTGAACTCCGAATCCCTCGTCTTCACGTGGGCTAAATAATTATGAGTCCGCGCTCTTGTTGTCGTCCCCGCCGGAGCATCCAACGCTCCGGCGGGGACGGGAATCGTCAGCGGGTCAATTATTTTTCACGCGCTTCCTTCGCTCGCTTCAACCTCGCGGAGTCGCGCGCCCATTCGACGTTCTTCTCTCCGGGTTTGTCGAAAGCCTCCGGGTGCAAATATGTGCCCCGTTCCGCGACGGGCTTCATCTCTTCCACCCGGACGCGATTCTTTTCGGCGTAGGCGTTCCGGCGGACGCCGGTCAGTTGCCACGAGACTTCCATGCCCGGCCTCCCGCCCGCGACGCGGAAGCGGTTGCCCCTGACCTTCGCGGTGACGTACACCGGCGCGAAGCCGCCGACCGGAGTCAGTTGATAACGGAAGTCTCGGTTGAGCGCCTCGAACCAGTCGGGCAGGACGACTCCGGCGGCGCGAATGCGCCCGCGAGAAGGATCAGGAATAACGTTTTTGTGAGATGAATCTTACACACGGGGAAAGTGATCGCCGGCGGCCCGTTCGCGGATGGCTGGCAGCCGGGACTCAATCAGGTTCAATTCATGTACTCGCGTTCGATCAAATCAACGACCGTTTCAAGCGCGGTTGCTAACTCCGGGGTGAGTTGGTCAGTGAAGGGATGAATCTCGCCCGCCTCCGCTCCGATCACCACGACCTCCGGCACGGCGCGCCCGGCGAAAACAATAGCCAGCGCCGCCAGCAGATGATTGACGCCGTATTGATGCAGACTGTACGCCTCGTCTGGCAGGTCAATCTCGTTCGGTGATAGACGCCGCACGCATCCCGGCGCGCCGCCGGTTTTGAGCGCATCGACGATCAACGCCTTGCGGCACCCTTCAAAGTAACCGAGCGCCTCGAATCCCGCCGTGCCCGCTTCAAACGCTTTGACGTGCGCGGGCCACGGGCGACGCTCGCACAAGCGTCGAAAGACGTGGATGCCGAAGCCGTCGTCGCCGTGCCAGAGATTGCCGAAGCAGACCACGTGAATCATCACACGAGAAAAGTTCGCTTCCTCCCGCCCTTCACGAAATGCACCGTGCAGACTAGGCACGCATCGTGCGAGCGGACGACGTGACATAATTCAATCGGATTATCGAGGTCTTTGATTTCCAAACCGATGAAGCTCTCTTCCCAATGCCCGCGGCGATTCGCCGAATCGCGCGGCGAGCCGTTCCAACTCGTCGGCGTGATTACCTGATAATTGGCAATCCTGCCGTCTTTGATCTTCACCCAATGACCGAGGCTCCCGCGCGAAGCATTGATCAATCCGCAGCCTTCGCCCTCGGCTCCGAGCGCGGATTTGATGAAGGTCGGTTCGTCGAAATGCTGCTGCAACTCAATCACTGTGCGGCGCATTTGTTGGAGCAGGGAGACGGGCCGGTGGAATCGCGTGAACTGGCGCAGCCAAGTGTTCGCGCCCTCCGCTTGGAAGAAGGAAGTGAGCAGCCGGTCTCCGGCGATCACGAGGTCTGACAATGGGCCGAGTTGCACGACCTGATCTTGGTAGCGCGGGGCTTTGGCGTAAGTATAGCGGTCGCCGTCGGGTTGATAATCAGGCTGCGTTTCGCCCTCCCACGGATGACGGCCGCCGCCGTAATCGGCATACCAGGAATAACGCACATGCTCCGCGACCTGTCGCTGGTCGAACGATTCAATCCGGTCTGTCTCGCCGTCGTAAAAACCGGCGGGTTGGAGGCACTGGCGAGCAGTGAATGGCGGTTGCCAATTTTCGGGATCGTAGTAGCAACCGGTACTGAGCAGGTGCGGCGTGCCTTGTCCTGTTTGATGCAACCCAAGAGCGCGGCCAAAGCGCGCGAAGACGCCCACGGCGCTGTGCCGGTGCGCTTCCGTTTCATCGAGCCACGCGAAGAAGTCCGCCATCGTGTTCAGACCGAGCCAGCGCTCACAACGACAGCCCAGCACCGTCTGCTCGTACCACTGCGTATAATCGTCAATCGCCGCGAGACAAGCGGCCAGACTCTCCTCTGTCAACGGGCAGGTCACGCCGCCGGGCATCATGTAAGTCGCGTGCGGCCACTGGCCGCCGAAGGCGATGACGATACCCAGAATCTGTTTTGAATGATAAACCGTCTCTCTGGCGACACGGCCTTTGAACGGCGGCTCGAAGAGTTCGAGCGCCTCTCCGTAGAGCGGTTGTCCGCGATACGCCGGGTTGCAGAAATCGGGCGCGAACATCAGGAACGTGTGGCGCGCATCGCTCATCACCGCCTCCGCCATCAGGCAGAGATTGCGAATGCGCGTCGCGTTCGGGGCCAGCGGGGTTTGAAAGGCCACCTCCAGCGCCGAGGTGGCGGCGTAGAGTTGCGAGGTGCTGCAAATGCCGCAGATGCGCGGCGTGATGACGAGCGCGTCTGTGGGAGCGCGCCCGACCAGAATCTGCTCGAAGCCGCGATACATCGTGCCGACGCACCAAGCGTCGGTCACGGTATGGTCGTCAACCTCAAGCTTGATTTCGAGGTCGCCTTCGACGCGGTTCAAATCCATCTTGATGATTTGTTTAGCCATGACACGGCGCTCCATTGCCGGCTGCATCAGAGCCGGGGATCATAAAGATCGGCGCGCGCGGCGGGAGCAGTACCGGCAGTTCCCGCTGCGGAAGTTCCACTTGCCGGAACATCGGTTTACTGAGAGGGAACTTCGCGCCGATGCACCCGACGCAGGCATAGCCGACTTTTTGGGCTGTCCCGCAACGCTTAGTGATGCCGTCCGACAAGCAAGGGCCGACGGTCAGTGGCCGATTGAATTTGTCAAGTTCGAGCGGCAGACCTGCAAGGACCAAGCTCATGGTCTTGATCATCGTCTGGGCATCCGCCGGACAGCCGGCGACGTTGATGACCGGCAAACCCGCTCGCGACCTCCACTCCGGGCCGAGCAACCCGCCGGGCTGTTCGTTGGTGAATTGCAGGCCGCAGCTTTCGCTGGGGTTCGGGGGGGCGGCCGGAATCCCGCCGAAGGCGGAGCAAGTGCCCATCGCAATCACATATTGGGCACGGTCGCACAGCGCGCGGATGATGTCGCGCTTCGGCTGGCCGTCGAAAGTATCGTACATTCCCGAGCCGTGCGGGCCGTTGATGATGCTGCCCTCGACACAGAGCATCGCAAGCTCTTCTTCGGCGGCCAGAATACGGGCGATGATCGTGGCGGCCTCGCGCGGCGAAGTCTCGGAGAGCGACGGGTGCCACAGCAGCCGAACCCCCTCGTCTTCCAAAAAGTCGAGCAGATTGTAGCCCGCTTTGCCCGGCCCTTCCGCGCCGAGAATCGCCATCGATTCACCATTACACGAACCGCATGCCATCCACAACAGCGTCGCCTCCCGGTCACGCCCGCGGAAGTTCTGCCCCTGCTCCGATAATTCCTGCTTGAGTTGGTCCCAATATAAATACATAAATTACCTTGATTGCTAGTTCATGTTTGAGCAAGCCAGCGCCAGCAACGAAGCATGAACCTTGATCTCAAAACCAGTATTTGTCCGCGCATGCAGATGCTGCGTGCCCATCTTCTCCAGTTGAGAGT
>JACDEG010000402.1 GCA_013816505.1 Pyrinomonadaceae bacterium
CCTACGTGTGTGCCCTGTCTGCCGCCGCTGCTTAAGCGAAATGCGCGCAACGGTGCGTGAACTCTCTCTGATTCAACGCCCGGCGCCACCCGCCGGACTGGCCGCTTCGATCAGCGATGCCTTGATCATCGAGCGCGCGGCCCGCAACGCCCAGAGGCCGCGTCCCATTACGACGCTGGTTGTTGAGTGGGTGCGCCCACGCTTGATGCCGTATACGGTCGGGGCCTTCGCGTCGCTGCTTCTGTTCGTTGGGATCATGAGCGCGCTGCGCCCACAACTGTCGGCGCTGCGTGATCTGGCAGATGCATCGCGCGCGCACCCGATAATCATCTGGGCGCCCGGCGAGTATGGTTACGACGTGACACGCCCGATCTCGCCCGCTGGTTTCGCGGCGACGCGCACTCCGTTCGCAGCCGAATCGCCGAGCATCGACCCGCGCGGCGCGCTTGCGGCGCTGGCCTGGACGCCGCCGAGCGGACGGCCCGAAGATGACGATATGGTGGTCGTCGCCGATGTCTACAGTAACGGCAGCGCCTCGCTTGCAGCGGTGATGGAGCCGCCTCGCAACCCGCGCATGCTCGATGATCTGCAAGATGCGCTGCGCAAGAGTCCCGCCTTCGTCCCCGCTTCGCTCGACCACCGCCCGCAAACCATGCGCGTCGTGTTCGTGCTACAGAAGATGAAGGTCGAGGAACAGATTTTCTGAACCGCGTCGGAAACTCCAATCCGGCACATCAAGAAAAGCGACGAGCCGTGAACAGCAGCCATCTGCTGTTCACGGCTCGATTAGTTTTCCCCGCGGGCAGTTGATGCCTTGCTCACTATTTCTCGTGTGATGCCTGACCGTGTGAGACCTGTCCTTAAAAAGCTTGGCAACTTACTTAATAAGTGGAAGAAGTTTCTCAGCCAGTTCGGGCCGTAACGCCTTAAGCTTTTGATACTGCTCCGACGCCTTCTTCTTCTCCTTGTTCATGCGGTAAGCGATGGCGAGATTGAAGTAGGCCCCGGCGTAATCTGGCTTCTGACGAATCGCCTCCTGGTGGGCTTCGATGGCCTCTTTCCAACGGCCCGCATTGCCGTAGGCGAAGCCGAGGTTGTTGTGTGCTTCGGCCCAGTCGCTTTTGAGTCGCAAGGCTTGCCGGAAGGACTCTGCGGCTTCGGCGAATTTGTTCTTTTGTCGACTGTAGGCAATGCCGAGGTTGAAGTGGGCGGCGGGAATTTTTGAATCGAGATTGATGACCTGTTTGAGAATCTCGACCGAAGAAGGGAACTGCCCCGCGTTGTTGTAAGCCCAGCCGAGGTTGACGTACGCCTCTGTATAATCGGGCTTCAAACGAATCGCCTGCCTGAACGGTTCGACGGCCTCGACCCAGCGGTGCTGCCGGCCGAGGACGTAGCCGAGGTTATGCTGCACTTCGGCGGTGTCGGCTTTCAGACGCAGTGATTTGCGGTAAGCCTCGGTCGCATCGGCGAATTGCTCCGCCCGCCGGTACGCATCGCCGAGGCTCGTCTGCGCCTCCACATCATCGGGCTTGAGGAGTGCGGCCTGCTTGTACGCGGCGGCTGCCTCGACGAATTTGCCGTCGTTATAAAGAATGTCGCCGAGTTCGTAATAAGCTCCCGCAAAGGCCGGCTTGTAACGCACCGCCTGACGATACGCCTCCGCCGCGGCGCTGTGATCGCCGGCATTTTCGAGCGTGTTAGCGAGCGCGAACTGCGTCTCGGCGTCGTCGGGTTTGAGTCGCAGCGCTTGCCGATATGCTTCAGCCGCCTCGCCATACTGCTTCAGTTTGTCGCGCGCCGAGCCAAGGTAGATGAAGGCATCGACATCTCGCGGATCGAGGCCCGTCGCCTGCTTCAGTGCTTCGACGGCCTCTGGGTAACGCCCTAATTCGTGGAGGGCGAAGCCGAGGTTGTAATACGCTTCGGCGAACTGCGGGCGAAGTCGAATCGCCTGCTGCAATAGATTGACCGCTTCGTCGTAACGCCGGGCATCGTTCGCTGTCACGCCCTGGTCGTTGTATTTCTCAGCCGTCACGGCAGGAGTTGTGGCCGGCGTTGCGGCTGGCGCGCTTCCACCCTTCGGGGTCGTCGCCGGTGTCGATGATATCGAAGGTGACGAAGCTACCGGGGTCGGTTTGGCGGAAGCTAACTGAGTGGTGGTAGCGGTGGTCGTCGCTTTGACCGCCGCGGTACCGGAAGCGGCGCTGTTAAGGGCGGAGGTTTGAGTTGACAAGCGCGTGCGGCGGGGCGTCGAGCGAGGCGGCGGCGGGCCGGTCTTGTCGCGCCGCACCTTAGGGCGATTACTGCTCGGCGGATCGATGAACACGCCGGCGCTACTGACGATGTCGCCCTGCGCCCGCCCGCCCCGCGCGTGGCCGAGGATCAGGCCCAACACCAACCCGGCGGCGAACGTCGCGCGCCACTTCGCGTGATGTATCCTTATTTTCATCGGCCTCCTCTCAATTCAAAAGTGACAGGTAAATCGTGACAGGTGACAGGACAGCACCGAGCGATTGCGGAATGCGGATTTGGGATTGCGGATTAGCAGATTAAGATAAGAGCAGACCGTGCTTCTTCTTGTTTCTTCCAATCCGCATTCCGCAATCTGAAATCCACAATCATCTTGTCACCTGTCACCTGTCACCTGTCACTCCATCCGGCTCCGGCGTGATGTTATACCACCTCGAATCGCACCGCCAAACTCGTCCCGTATACCTCGCTTGACGCCCTCTGACGCGCCATGTTAGCTTGCCGATTCGTTCATTTCATCAAATCGCAAACCGTAATCTTAGTGCTCTTAACTTTCCGCCTCCTCAAACTCCGCGAAGCACATAGGAGAGACATGTGACCGCCTCGCCTTCTCATCTGAAACAGACTCCGCTCAACGCCGCGCACCGCCGGATGGGAGGGCGGATGGTGGATTTCGGCGGCTGGGACATGCCTGTGCAGTACCCGCTCGGCACCGTCGAAGAGCACCTGCGCACACGCACACGCACCGGCCTGTTCGACGTTTCGCACATGGGCGAGATCGACGTGCGCGGCGCCGATGCGATTCCCTTTATCAACCGTCTCTGCTCCAATGACGTGACCAAGCTTGTCGACGGGCAGGCGCACTACTCGGCACTGACGACGCCCGCCGGGACGGTGGTCGATGACCTGTTGGTCTACCGCTTCGGTCCGGAACACCTGATGCTGGTCGTCAACGCTTCGACGACGGAGAAGGATTGGGACTGGATCAACGAGCATCTCACGGGCGAGGCGGTCGAGCTCAAGAACGTCAGCGCCGATTACTGCCAGATCGCGCTTCAGGGGCCGGACGCGCTCGGCATTCTTCAACAACTAACCGCCACGCCGCTCGCCGAAATCAAGTACTACCATTTTCGGAACGGCGAAGTGGATGGCGTGCCGTCGATCATCTCGCGCACCGGCTACACCGGCGAGGACGGGTTCGAGGTTTACGCGGCGGCGGATCAAGCGGAGCGACTCTGGAATCGCATTCTCGACGCGGGCCAATACGACACCCCCGAAGGCGTCGTGCCGTGCGGCCTCGCGGCCCGCAACACGCTGCGACTGGAATCGGCGATGGCCCTCTACGGCCACGAGATTGACGAGACGACGACGCTCTTCGAAGCCAACCTCGGCTGGATTTGCAAACTGAACAAAGGTGACTTTACGGGCCGCGAAGCGTTGGCGCGACAGAAAGCAGAAGGCGTCAAGCGAAGGCTCGTCGGCTTTGAAGTTACCGAGCGCGGCATCGCCCGCGACGAGCAGGATGTTTTAATTGATGGCGCGCGGGTCGGTCGCGTCACGTCGGGCAGCCCCGCCCCGTACCTGAAAAAGAACATCGGCCTCGCCTATGTGCCCGCCGAGTACGCACACGAAGGGCAGCAGTTCGAGATTGACGTGCGCGGGCGATTGGTCGGCGCGCGCGTTGTTGCGACCCCTTTTTACAAACGTGAACGCGGCGCGACTAAGCCGTGACAGGGATGGTGGACTTTACACACGCGCCTCCGGATTCTGAATCTCGGCGCGGCGGTTCGGCGGAACACAATGGATACTTTCGTTTGACGCTTTGAAATTCGAAACTTCGGGCCGCGAATCTGAAACTGGAGATGACTCATGGCAAACGTTCCCGAAAATTTGCATTACAGCAAGGATCACGAGTGGATTCGAGTCGAGGGCGACACGGGCACCATCGGCATCACCGATCACGCGCAGAATTCCCTTGGCGATGTCGTCTACGTCGAACTGCCGAAGGTCGGCGAGAGCTTCGCGGCACACGAAGCGTTCGGCTCGGTCGAATCGGTGAAGGCCGTTTCTGAACTGTTCGTGCCGGTCTCCGGTGAAGTCCTCGAAGTCAACGAGTCGCTTCAGGACGAGCCGGAGAAAGTGAACGCCGACCCGTACGGCGGAGCGTGGATGATTCGCCTCCGCGTCGGCGCCAAAGGCGAGCTTGACAGCTTGCTGTCGGCAGCCGAGTACGAAGACTATCTGAGCACCGAAACGGAGTAACTTAAGCATTGCGTTATATCCCCAACTCGCCGGATGAACGGTCGGAGATGTTGCACAGCGTCGGCCTCACGTCGATGGAACAACTCTTCGACTCGATCCCGGCAGACGTTCTTCTTCGCCGCCCGCTCGACACGCCCGCTGCTCTTTCCGAGATCGAAATACTCGCGCGCTTCGGGTCGCTCGCGGCGCGTAACACAGCGGCCACGCGCCCTAGTTTTCTCGGCGCGGGCGCTTATTCACACTACGCGCCGACGATCATCGACCACTTGTTGTCGCGCTCGGAATTCTTCACCGCTTACACGCCTTACCAACCAGAGATTTCACAGGGCACGCTGCAAGCCATCTTCGAATTTCAGACGCTGGTCTGCCAACTGACCGGGATGGACGTGGCGAACGCTTCGATGTATGACGGTTCGACCTCGCTTGCCGAAGCCGTCTTGATGGCCGAGCGCGTCACGCGCCGAAGCCGCGTAATTGTTTCCGAAGCCGTTCACCCGGAGTATCTACAGGTCGTCGAGACGTACGTCCGACACGCCGGCATCGAGTTGCAGCGCGCACTGTTCGATGACGCCAGCGGCCGCACCGTGATTGCCGAAGCGGGCGCGCTCAACGAAACGGTCGCCGCGGTCGTCGTTCAGTCGCCGAACTTCTTCGGCTGCGTCGAGGATTTGCGGGTGCTCGCCGAGCAGGTACACGCCGCCGGGGCACTGCTCATCGTCGCGATTACCGAGAGCATGTCGCTCGGACTGTTGCAGACGCCGGGCGCGTGCGGCGCGGACATCGTGCTCGCCGAAGGCCAGTCGTTCGGCGTGCCGATGTCGTTCGGCGGCCCGTACCTCGGCATGTTCGCGACGCGCGAAAAGTATGCGCGGCAGTTGCCCGGACGACTCGTCGGCGTCGCGGCTGACAAGCAGGGACGGCGCGGTTTTGTGCTCACTCTCGCGACGCGCGAGCAGCACATCCGCCGCGAAAAGGCCACGTCGAACATCTGCACCAACGAAGGCTTGATCGCGCTCGCCGCGACCATCTACATGGAGACGATGGGCAAACGCGGGATGCAGGAAGCGGCGACGCAGTGCGCGCAAAAGGCTGCCTACGCTGCGCGTCGCATCGCTGCACTCGAAGGCTTCTCGCTCCCCTTCTCCGCGCCGCGCTTTAACGAGTTCGTGGTGCGCGCCCCCATCGCGGCGGACGGAATGTTGAAGCGTCTCGCCGGCGAGCGCAACATCACCGGCGGCCTCGCGCTGTCGCGCTATTTCGCCAATCGCCCGAACGATTTTCTGGTCTGCGTCACCGAGACGAATCCCCGCGAAGAGATCGACGCACTTATCGACGGACTGAAAGAAGTCGGGAGTCGGGAGTCGAGAGTCTAAAGTCAAGTGCCTTAAAAC
>JACDEG010000403.1 GCA_013816505.1 Pyrinomonadaceae bacterium
CGTGAAGCCATAAATCGCGTACACATCGCCGACCGCTTCGAGCGCCTCGCTCATCAGCACGAGGCCCTCCTTCTCGACCTCGATGATGCGGCGTCCGGGGTAGGTGTACGGCTGCAACGGGTGACGGCCGATGGTGCGCGCCGTCGAAGAAGATTGGTCGAGCAGGAACGCCACGGCGACATCGCGCTCGCGCCGCAGTCGTTTCATGTAAAGCCGCTCCGACGGCTGATGAACTCCTCCGGCCCGCGCCGCGCGACGGTCGGCGACGTAATCAATCACCGCGCTCAGATCGTAGTCTTCGCCGTCCAACTCGTTCATCACGCGCTTCAGATTCTCCGGCTTCATCAACTGAAATTGATGGCGGATCGAAGAGATGGCGCCGCGGTGGCGCGAGCGCGTCAACTCGACGAACGAGCGGTCGCCGCGCCGGACGCGCTTTTCGATGACGCGGCACCAGCCGACGCGCATGTCGGACAATTCCCGATCCCACTCGTCGTAGTTGAAGGCAGCCTCGCCCGGCTCCAAATCCTGCTCCGGCGATTCGGCGTGCGCCCAACGCTCCGCGCCAAACAGATCATCAATGTCGCCGGTAATCGACTCGGTGCTCGCCCATGCGTTGAAGAGTTCGCGCGCGTCCGGAGGTGGTGGCGGCGGATTCTGTTCCGTGTGGGGCGGTTCGGGGGCGGCGTCCGTTTCGCCCTGTCCCATGTCGCTTTCGTCGCCCGCCTCGGCCTCCGGCTCCGGCTGCATCTCGTGCTGCTGCATCTCCGGCACGACCGACTGGAACAGCGAGTAGACGCGGCCCGTCGCCATCAGCGTGTCCGCCACGCTGGCCCCCGCCGGCGCGAGATAGTCGGCGACGATGCCTTCAAGTTCCGAAACGATCTGGCCATAGAAGGCGCGCGCGTCGTCAAGCGCGCCGCCGCAGAGCGTGATCTGGAACAGTAGCTCGAAGGGAACGAGCGTGACCGGCAGCGCCGCGATGCGCGGGCGGTGCTCGCGTAGGTGCGTGCGCACCAGATCGAGGTCGCGTCCGAGGCCGCGGTAGGCGCGGCGCAGGCGGCAATCGATGCGCCCGTTTTCGAGCGTGCCGAAGATGCGCCTGGCGAGACCGGGCTGCGGAAAGACGGCGAGCACCGCGCCGTAATCGCCTTCGGTTGGCAGCGTGCGGCGCGCGTGTGCTTCGCGGCGAGCTTCTTCGTCGGGCGCGAGCGCCTGTTCGCTCTTCGCCAGATCGTTGATGTAGCCGCCGAGCGCGAAGGCGTCGCGCGCGTCGACGTTCTCCGGCGCGTACAGTCCGGCGAGTGATGTGTAAGCCGCGCCGAGGTCGGCCCCGCCGCGCTCGTGCGTCCCAAACTCAATCTGACCGGCGGCGTGTGCCGCAAGCACTTTGTAGAGTCGAAAGTTGAGGCCGTCGTCGGCGAACTCCGCGACAACGGATGGAAGATGGATCGTGCGACCGTCATTGATGCGCGCCTCGTCCGGCACGGCGGCGAGCGGCGCGACCTCGACCACGCGGCCCGTCAGCGCTTCGACGTAGAGCCTGAGCGTCTGTGCGACCTCTTCGAGCGTCAGCCCCGATTCGATTGTACCGCGCAGCGCATCATTGCTCTGTCGTGTCTCCAGCGCGTAGTAGCTTCGCCGCGCGCGCCCCCCGCCGGGTCGGTCGCTCGCCAGCCCCGCCCGCACCCAGCCCTCGAATTGTTCGATGGTCGTTGTGCGCAGCGCCGCCGGCGCTGAGCGGAAACACAGGATCGCCGCTTCGACGTCGACCTCGGCGACCTCGCGCGCTGCCGCGACGACCCGCCGCATCATCTCGATGGTCCGCGCGCGACCCACCGTCCGACCCCCCATCGCCTGAAAGAAAGCGGGGCCGGTGCGTGCCAGTGCGACCAGACCGGCGTTACTCTTCGCGGCCACCGAATGCATCAGCCCCGCCCATTCCGCGAAGGCTTCAGGCGCAAGACGCAACACTTCGCCGCCAACCAGCAGCGCGTGATATGCCGCCGCGCCGCCGCGCTCCAGAAAGCTCTCGGCATGCCGAAGCAACTCAAGCGTCGCCACTGCGCTCAAGCCACCAATCGCGCCCGGCAGCGCAGCCCACACATCGGCGGCGAGTCCGCCCGCGCGCACCGCAAATGCTTCGGCCAGACGTAATGCGGCGTGCATCAGCGGTGGTGCATCGTCTGTGCCATTCGCGCTGTATTCCCGTAGGCGCGAGGCGATTGGCGGCGTCGCTTGCAGAAAATCCGCGCTGTGGCGTGCCGAGCGCCGCGCGACCTCAATCGCCACTTCGTAGACGGAGCGCAGCGCGTCGGCGTCCGCGACCGCGCGGGCGATTTCCGGGGCGCGCCGGAAAGTCTCCAGCGCAATCGACGTGGAGAGCGTCATCTGCCGCGTCGCGACGTGAAAGATCAGCGGACGCACGACGGCGGGCACTTCGCGCAACTCGGCGACGCCCGCAGCGAAGAACGAAACGCCCGTCTCGACATCTGCCAACGTGACACGCCGGCCCATCTCGCCCCACGCGCGCAACTCTTCGGTCTTTAGCACGCGCGCGGCCTCCGGCGCGGCCCGCAGAAACTCCATGCTTGCGCGCAGACTGACGCCCGCCAGCGCCGCGCTCGCCTCAAGCGCCGCGCGTGCCGCATCGCCGGGCAGCTTGCCGAGTTCGCGCGCCATGCCCGCTAACGTCCGCCGCTCCGTCACGCTCCTGACCGCGCGGAGACGCTCGCGCCACTCCTCTTCAAGCGGTTGCTCGTCGGCGGATGGAAGTTCGTCCGGCCCTGCTTCGGGTTCCATCATTGCAGTAAGCCTTCGCGCTTTAAGACCCGTTGCAGTTCCCAGAATGTCTGCTCGATGCGGTCGCCGTGGAATGGGATGTACTGCAAACCGTCGACATTAGAAAAATCTTCGAGCCCCTCCTGCCGCAGCAGAATCGCCTTCTTGAAACCGAGCCGGCCCTGAAACAGACCGGCCTCGTGAATCACGTTCTGCCGCGCGCGCTTTTCGCCCGCCGCCGTTTCATCTTCAGCGGTCAGCAGCAGCACCGCGAAGGTCGCCTGACCGAGCATCTTTTCGAGCACCGGAACAATCGACTCGCCAGCGCGCGACTCCGATTCATAGGTCACGGTTTGCAGACCCAGATCATTCTCGAGGAACAACTGCAAACGCGCCCACAGAGCACTGCGCCCGTGGCCGATGAAGACACATGATGCGGTTGTCGCGCGGCCCAAAATCTCGACCTTCCCGTTCGGCTCGTCGTCCCTGCTGTGATTGATGGATTTACGCATCTCTTGAGGTATTGCCTCTACGACTATGTTGTGATTTATATTCTGCTCTAAATCACCGTCGTCACAATCTCGCGGATGCTGCGCTGCAAGTCGCGGTCGTCAGTGATCGGCGAGCAAATCGCGACCTCGGCGGCGGCGACCGGCGTGATGCCGCGCGCGATCATCTGCGCGGCGTAAATTAAGAGTCGCGTCGAGACGCCTTCTTCGAGGCCGTGCCCGCGTAGGTTCCTGACCTTCTGCCCGATCAACACCAAGTCGCGCGCCGTCGCTTCGTCGACGCCGCCTTCACGCGCGACGATCTCAGCTTCAAGCTCAGGCCGCGGATAATCGAATTCGAGCGCGACGAAGCGCTGCCGCGTCGACTGCTTCAGGTCTTTCAGAATAGATTGATAGCCGGGGTTGTACGACACGACGAGCATGAAGTCGGGCGGCGCGTCGAGGATCGTGCCGCGCTTCTCGACGGGCAGACGGCGACGGTCGTCGGTCAATGGGTGGATGATGACAACCGTGTCTTTGCGCGCTTCGACCACTTCGTCGAGATAGCAGATCGCGCCGTTGCGGACGGCAGCGGTAAGCGGCCCATCGTGCCAGACCGTCTCTTCACCTTCGAGCAGGAAGCGCCCGACAAGGTCGGTTGCGGACAAGTCTTCGTGGCACGCGACGGTAATCAGCGGACGCCGCAGACGCCACGCCATGTGTTCGACGAAGCGCGTCTTACCGCAGCCGGTCGGTCCCTTCAACATCACCGGCAGGCGCGCGGCGTGGGCCGCCTCGAACAAATCGATCTCGCGCGCCACGGCAAGGTAATAAGGCTCTTCCGCGACGGTGTACTCTGCGATGGCTCGTTCCATATTGAAAGTCTGGAGTCTGGAGTCTTGAAGTCTGGGGTCCAAAGCCGTGACTTGTTTTGACTTTAGACTCTGGACTCCAGACTCCAGACTTTTTTGGAGGCTGAAGTTTCGTTCCTTTTCAGGTATCCTGATCGTTGCTTGTAAAGCTGCTTTTGTTGTCTGTGCAAGCATCTTAACACCCGCTCGGAAGGGGCGACAAACAGAAGAAAGTGACGGGTGACAAGTGACAGGTGACAAGAGAGAGCAGGTTTTGTCCTGTCACTTGTCACTTGTCACCTGTCACGGTTTTTTATGAAGATTGCAATGGCGATGAGTGGCGGCGTCGATTCGTCTGCGGCAGCGGCGATGCTGAAGGAAGCGGGTCACGAGTTAGTCGGCTTTACGATGCAGTTGTGGAATCAAAACCGCGGGCTGAACGTGGATGAGAATGGCGATTCGCTGCCGTCGCGATGCTGCTCACTCGACGATGTCTACGATGCTCGCCGCGTCGCCGAAGAACTGGGATTTCCATTCTACGTGCTCAACCTCGAACGCGACTTTGAGCGCGACGTGGTGAAGCCGTTCGTCACCAGGTATCTCGAAGGCGAAACGCCGATTCCGTGCGTCGCGTGCAACAGTCGCTTGAAGTTCGCTTCGCTTGATCGTCTGGCACAAAGCCTCGGCTGCGACAAGGTGGCGACCGGCCATTACGCGCGCGTGCGTGATGATGAAGCGGCGAATCGTTACCGTCTGTTGCGCGGTCGCGACGTGAACAAGGATCAATCTTATTTCCTGTGGGAGTTGACGCAAGGGCAGTTGGCGCACGCGATGTTCCCGCTCGGTGAGATGTCGAAGCCAGAGGTGCGCGACGTGGCGCGGCGCTACGGCCTCGCGGTCGCGGAGAAGTCCGAGTCGCAGGAAATTTGTTTCGTGCCCGATGGTGACTACGCCGGCTTCATCGACCGCTACCTGGAAGCCGAGGGCGAGGAAGCGCGTGCGCCGGAAGCGGGCGAGATCGTCAACACGCGAGGTGAAGTCGTCGGCGCGCACCAGGGCATACATCGCTACACGGTCGGCCAGCGGCGCGGCATCGGCGTCTCGAATCCGCTGCCGCTCTACGTCGTCAACGTCGACGCCGAACGGAACCGTGTCATCATCGGCGAGGGCGACGAATTGTTAAGCCGCGAATTCACCGCCGCCGGCGTTAACTGGGTGGCCTTCGATGCGCCGCGCGAGCGTATCCGCGCCGATGTCCGCGTGCGTTATCGCCACGCTGCCGCGCCGGCGTCGATTGAACCCGCCGGCGACGCGCGCGTCCGCGTCATCTTCGACGAGCCACAACGCGCGATCACGCCCGGTCAGGCGACGGTTTTCTACCGTGGCGACGAAGTTCTCGGCGGCGGCTGGATCGTGAAGATGGATAGAAAGTGAAAGGCAGGCCAGCATGGCGATGGGCAGGCGAAACAGTTTCGGATCAAGCGTTTCGGTCTCGAAGCTCAAACCGGTGCCTGGCCGTCCGCCCTGTTCGGCTAAACCTTTTTCCGCCGCATCACGTAAATACATCAAGACACAGGCCCCGGCCGTCGCCGGTCGCCGAATAACTTAAAACCATCACCCGCCAGTAATAAAAAACAATGGCTCAATAGCTGAATCGGGGAGGTAATAAAAACCCTCTCACCAGTTCTTTGAGAAAGATCGTCTCAGCCAGCATACTGATCAGATGCTGAAGATTGATAACCTCATTGACGACGCTAAGTGCT
>JACDEG010000404.1 GCA_013816505.1 Pyrinomonadaceae bacterium
CCTGACCCCCGCTCGCGGTTTCACTCTGCTCGAATTGATGATCGTGATTTCAATCATCATCGTGCTGGCGATGGTCGTGATGCCGCAGTACAACCGGTTCACGTTGCAAGCGCGCGAGACGGCGTTGCGCGACAATCTTTTTCAAATGCGCAAAATGCTCGACCAGTACGCTGCCGACAAAGGAAAGATGGCGCAATCGCTTGATGAGTTGGTGAGCGCCAACTACCTGCGCGATATCCCCATTGACCCGATGACCGGCGAGCGTGATTGGGTGGTGGAGATGGGCGAGGATGTTAACGCCATCGACGGCGGGCAGGGAATCAGCAATATATGCAGCGCCTCGCCGGATACATCGTCCGATGGTTCATCCTATAACGACTGTACGAAGTGGTAATTCGGTTTCGCGATTTCTGGATTGAAAAGTTCGTTCGACCCGAAAATAATCTTTGATGCTGAATCCTTTTGCCAGATTGATTGAGCCGCGGATGCCGTCAGCCGCTGTCGGGCTTTCCGCTATCGGCGCGAGCGTCGTCTCGCTTGACCGGCGGCGCGACACGTTCGCCATTAAGCGGGCGGGCTACGTCGCGCTGCCCGAAGGTCTGGTGCGTCCGAGCTTCGACGGGGCCAACGTCGCCGACCCCAGTGAACTGGGCGAGGTGCTTGCCGAACTCGTGATGAGCGTCGGGCTGGTCAAGCAGCACCGCTGGTCAATCGCGCTGCCCGAAGCCTCGACGCGCACATCGATTATCACGGTTGAGAGCGCGCCTGCTTCGAATGTCGAGTTAGAAGAGATGTTGCGCTGGAAGATTGAGCGGGCGATGGCCGCGCCGCTCGACGAGTTGCGCTCGACACGCGAACGCCTGTCGCCGGACGCTCAGGGGCGTCTGCGCTACCTCGTCACCGCGATGCGCGTCGCGGTGCTGGCGGAGTACGAATCCGTTTTCGAATCGCTCGGGTGGCGCACCGGATTGATCGTGCCGCGCTTCGTCGGCGAGGCCGCGTGGCTGATGCGCGATGGCGGCGGCGGGAGCCACGGCCGGGCGGGCGATTCGCTGCTGATCAGCGCGCACCCCGAAGGCTTTACCGCCGTCCTGCTGCGCGGGCGGCAACCGTTAATCGTGCGTCATGTGATGTGCGAGACGACGGATCGCGGCGATGAACTTTTCCGCTTTCTACTTTTTTATCGCGACCGCATGGCCGCGCCGGCGGTGGACGAGGGTGGCCTATCGCCGGAGACAATCGAGCGACTGATGGTTGTCGGCGAAGGGATTGATGAGCACGACGCGAGCGCCCTCGTCACCGAAACGTTGGCCGCCACGCCGCGCGCGCTCGGCGCCGAGGATGTGCGACTCGTCATCCCGCCCGGCGGCCTCGACTTCAACGCGATTGCCGCGCCCGCCGGTCTGGCGACGCTTGCCTGGAGATGAAAAAATCATGAGTTTAAGGCCATAAGTGTGAATTCAGAAAATGCACATCGCCTTTTGACTGAAGACTTTCGACTCACGACTCTCGATTGTGAGCCATGAAACTTTCGTCACCCGCCGCCCGTACCATCACAGCATCATGCAAACGAGTGTTCAAGCTGACTCCCTGAAAAATTTCGCGGGCGTTGCGGACTACGAATTGGTCGCGCGCGCCATCACCGGACGCGAGGATAGTTTCGAGGAACTGGTGCGCCGTTACCAGCGCCCGCTGGCCGCCTACGTCTACCGGATGGTCGGCGACTACGACGCGGCGCTCGACCTGACGCAAGAGGTTTTCATCAAAGTCTACGCATCACTGGCGCGCTATCGCTCGGAATATAAATTCTCGACGTGGGTTTACCGCATCGCGCACAACGCCGCCATCGATCATTTGCGACGTCAGGGCAGCGGGCGGCGGATGGAGGATTTGGAGCAAGGGGCAACCGGCGATTCGGGGGCGTACGAAAGGCCCTTTGCGAGCGCGGCGCCGACGCCCGAACAATTGAGCGAAAGGGCAGAGCGGCGCGCGGAGATTGAAGAAGTGGTGCAGAGACTTCCGGCGGCGTATCGCGAGTTGATCGTGCTCCGGCACGCGCACGACATGAGCTACGACGAAATCGCGGAGGTTGCCGGGCTGCCGCTCGGCACAGTCAAGAATCGCATCTTCCGCGCCCGCGAGTTGATGCGCGCGGAATTGCTCGAACGCGGCATTATCGGCGCTTAAAGAGAGTGAAGGCGAGTGTCCCACATAGCAACCCAATACGACCTCTGCCAACAAACGGACACCTCCGCGTATATTGACGGCGAACTCGATGCCGCCTCGTCCGTGCTCTTTGAAGATCACGTTAAAAGTTGCGCGTCCTGCGCCGCGACGCTGACCGCGCAGAAACGTCTGCTCTGCCTTCTCGACGACGCCATGAGCGAGCCGAGAAGGGGCGGGACTGCGTCGGCGATGGGTCTGGCGCTCCCGAAAAACTTCGCGAAGGTGGTCACGGCCCGCGCCCAGTCTGACATGAGCGGCGTGCGCGAGCCTCGCGAACACAAGCGCGCATTGCTGTTGTCGGTCGCGCTCGCGGCGTCCGCTTTCGCGCTGCTCGGCGCGTCGAGCTTTGGCGCGGCGTTCGCGCCTGCCGCCTCGCTGGCCGGTGCCACCGGCTGTGTAGTGAGTGTGGTCGGACGCTTCGCCACCGACGCTGTATCAACCCTGGCGCTCATCCTGCGCGCCGCCGGCGGACACTTCCTGATTGACCCGCTCCCCATCAGGTCCTTCACATGGCTGTTGCTGGTCGCCGGCGTTGCACTGCTGCTGCGGATGATCACCAGCTACCATCGCACGCGCGCGTCGGAGTAACACCAGTTCTGCAAGAATAATAGTCGCTAAAATAGAAACCATAGTCACTGTGGACGGAACCCTTTTCCCACACACGCGGAGTTCGTGCGTCGTCACACGCGCGGCGTTCAACGCTTCGGCGGCGGCACTGCTGATACTGCTCGCGGCGGCGGTCACCTTCGGCGCGCCGGATGCGGATGTCGGGCGGGCGATCCCTGTGCCGGAGGTGCCGCTCGTCATTGACGGAGACCATATCGGAGACGTTTTCGGGCTCGGCCGTTCGGTGGTGGTGCGCGGCAACGTGCGGCGCGGCGTGGTTTCGTTTGGCGGCGACGTGATCGTGGAAGGGCGGGTCGAAGGCGATGTCGCCGCCGTCGGCGGTTCGGTGAGGCAGCGCGAAGGCTCGTTCATCGGCGGCGACGTGATCGTCGTCGGCGGCACGTACCACCACGGCAAGACCGCGCCCGGGCGCAATCCGGCATCGAAGGTGCTAATGTACGCAGGCTACGAAGCGGAGTTGCGCGAGATGGCACGGAACCCCGCTTCACTTTTGACGCCCCGCCTGTCTCCCATGTACTTCGGCCAGCGCTTGCTGTCACTACTCTTTTGGTTCGTCATCTCACTTGTACTCACCGCCGTGTCGCCTGGTGCGGTCAGTCGCGGTGCAGCCCGCTTGCAGTCGACGAGTTTGCGCGTCGCCGTGATCGGCCTACTCGGAGCTTTGGTGTTGACTTTCGGGGGCACCGTGTCACTCTACTTCCTGCCGCCGACGCTCGGCACACTGCTCGGCGCGATGGCACTGCTGCTGCTGCTGGTCGCGTACCTGTTTGGCCGCGTCGTCATTAACGCTGCGACCGGGCGCTGGCTGCAACGGCTGTTCTTCGCGGAAGAGAATCGTTCGGAGTCAGTCGCGCTACTGCTCGGCGCGGCGTTCTGGGCGGTCGCGCTGGCGTTGCCATATGCGTGGCTGTTCGTCGTCGGCGGGCTGGTCGTCACCAGTCTCGGACTGGCGTTGACGGCGCGCTACGGACTCGGTTGGAAGCGTACTTGAAGATACAACCCCCCGCTCGTACCGCCATCATTTACCATCACAAACTATCACGATACATTGGAACGGCGGTGGAACCGCGCCCTGGTCATGTTGATCTGAATCTGACCCGTCCACCAAAACTTTAAATGATGGCTTTCATCAGCCGAGTCAACTGCATCAAAGGATGATCTCAAGCAAGGAACATGCGGAGGGATGATATGAACAGGTGCTTATCAGTTCTGGCGCTCGCGGCGGCCCTGATGATTTTCGGAATGACGGCGGATGCGCAACAGAGGCGAACCCGCGGCACGGGGACGGGGCGCGCGTCGCCGAATAAACCGGTGGCGCCCGTCGTCGTCAACCCCGCAGACGCTGGCACCGCAAGCAATCCGCCGGCATCCTCCACCGGCGTGACGGCTGCCGCCGCGACCGTCGGTGCGGGAGATTCGTGCGGGTGCGAGTCGCTGACCCCGGACGTGCTGGCCGTGGTCAACGGCGTCAAGCTGACAATCAAAGACATCGACACGCTGGAAACTCCGCTCGAACGAGAGCGGGTCAAGCTCGAAGCCGAAGTCGTCGAAGCGCGCCAACGCGAACTCGATAAGCAGATCGGCGCGAGGTTGATCGAAGCCGAGGCGAAGAAGCGTAACCTCTCGGTCGTGAAGCTGCTTGCACAAGAGGTGTCGGCGAAAGTTACGGCTCCGACCGAAGCTGAGGCGCAAACGTTTTACGATCAGAACCGGGCGCAGATTCAGGGCGACTTCAAAGATGTTAAGGAGCAGATCATCGGCCATCTGAGCGAACAGCGCCGGCAGGCGCAGGAGCGCATCTTCATCGACCGTCTGCGCGCCGCCGCACAGGTCAAAGTGCTGGTTGGCAAGATCACCCCGCCCGCGACCGCCGCCGACCGTGCGCGCGTGCTCGCCACCGTTAACGGTCAGCCGATCACCACCGCCGACGTTGAAGAGAATATGCGACCGCAAATCTTCAACGTCCGCGACGTTGTCTACAAGCAGCGTCTCCAGGCGCTCAACGCGAAGATCAATAATGTCCTATTGGAGCAGGAAGCGACGAAGCGACAAGTCACTGCCCCCACGCTGTTCGAGACGGAAGTCCACACTAAGATCGTGAAGGTGACCGAGGCTGACGCGCAGAATTTTTACAACCAGAACAAAGCACGCATCGGGCCGGACTTCGCGCCGGTCAAAGACCGAATCATGCAGCATCTGCAGGAGCAGGAGAACCTCAAAGCGGTCGCCGGGTTCGCCGACCGGCTACGTCAGAGCGCTTCCGTCCAGACGTTTCTGACGCCGCCGGAGCCGCCCGTCTATGACATCCCGGTGGACGATCAGCCGGTCAAAGGTAACGCGACGGCGAAAGTCACGATTGTCGAGTTCACCGATTTTCAGTGTCCCGCCTGCGCGCAGGCCCAGCCGGTCGTCGAGCGTCTGGCGCAGGAGTACGGCGACCGCATCAAATTGGTGGTGCGCGATTTCCCGCTCAGACAGCACGCCGACGCATTCAGGGCCGCCGAGGCCGCCGAAGCCGCGCGCGAGCAGGGCAAGTATTGGGAGTACGTCACGATCCTCTTCGGCAATCAGTCGGCGCTCGACATGCCGCAACTGAAGGAGTATGCGACGCGCCTCAAACTCGACCGCCAGAAGTTCGACGCCGCGCTCGACTCCGGCAAGTACGCCGACGCCGTCCGGCGCGATCTACAGGACGGAGACAAGTTCGGCGTCAACGCAACGCCCACGCTGTTCATCAATGGGCGGCACATCACGGACATTTCCTACGAGAATCTGAAAGCGTTGATCGACGGCGCGCTGAAGGGTGGCGCGGGTCAATGAAAAAGCAACGGACGCTCAATGCACGAAGCGGGCGTTTGCATGTGTCACATTCAACCCCTAAACTAAGTACATTGGAAATCAAGTAATCTACCGTTTGCATGTATCATAGCAACATGCAAAAAGAGCATCTTAAATTAAGCGAACCCGACCACAACTTTCTAATGACTGTCGTTTCAAAAGGCCAGTCATCTGCCAGAGTTTTCCGGC
>JACDEG010000405.1 GCA_013816505.1 Pyrinomonadaceae bacterium
CTTACGTGACCACCGTCGAGCGGATTTGCGAAAAGATCGACGAGACGATTGCGCTCGGCGGCACCGGCGTGCTGATGCAGGGCGGCTTGCACCCCGACTTCGGGATCGAGTGGTACGAAGACTTGTTACGCACGCTGCACGCGAGGTACCCCAACTTTCAACTGCACTGCTTTTCGCCGCCGGAGATTCATAATATTCATCTCATCTCCGGCCTGTCGTACGTCGAGGTGCTGACGCGGTTGAAGGCGGCGGGACTGAACTCGATGCCTGGCGGCGGCGGCGAGATTCTTGACGATGAAGTGCGCAAGCGCGTCTCGACCAAATGCAACACAGACGAGTGGCTCGCGGTGATGCGCGCCGTCCATCAAGTCGGTTTGCGTTCGACGGCGACGATGATGTTCGGCATCGGCGATTCAATCGTCCATCGCGTGCGCCACTTGCAGCGCGTCCGCGATTTACAAGACGAGACGGGCGGCTTCACGGCTTTCATCCCGTGGACGTTCCAGCGCGAGAACACCGCACTTGGCCGCCGCATCACCGAAGAACCGACCGGCATCGATTACCTGAAGATGCTCGCAGTCTCGCGCCTCTTTCTCGACAACATCGAACACATCCAGTCGTCGTGGCTGACACAAGGGTTGCGACTCGGACAGGTCGCGCTGCGATTCGGTGCGGACGACATGGGTTCGGTGATGATCGAAGAGAACGTCGTCTCGGCGGCGGGCGCACACAACACGGCGGACGAAAAGATGCTTCGTCATTTGATCCGCACCGCCGGGTTCCGACCGCAGCAACGCGACATACTTTACCGTCCCGTCAACCGCGACGAGTCAGCGAAAATCGACGCGAGCGACTCGGCGACGTTGCGCGAGTTGAGCGTCGCGTTCGCGGATTAAGCCGGTCACTCGCGAGTAACAAAAGAGCGAGAGTCAGGTAGCGTGCCTTCCGACTCTCGCTGCAAATAGTTTTCAGTTTTGAGTTTTCGGTTTTCAGCTCAATACTCAAAACTGAAAACTGTTTGCAGGCTGTTGTTCAGCCCAGATGCCGAAACACTTTAGATACCTGTGCGAGCTTCTCTGTCGCTCTCAAGGATTGAACCGAAGCCATTGCTTGCCTGTCACTTTTACCTTTTGCCATCTGCCCTGACCTCTTCTCTGTGCTCTCTGTGTATCCTTTGTGTCTCTGTGTTAAAGCTTGAAGAAGCAACACGCGTATTTGTAAACCTGCTCTCCAATTCCTGCTATACCTTCTTCGCGATTATCCCGGCCAGCAGCGCCTTCGTGTAACCGACCGATTCCGACAAACCGGGAAGCGGGTCATCCTCGTCCTTCTCGTACTCGAAGCTGACGAGGTGCGTGTACTTGATCTTCATCAGCGCTTGCATGATCGACTTCAGATCGAGCACGCCGCGTCCTGCTTCGATGGTCGTGCCATTTGGCTCGGTGCTGTTGATGTCTTTGAGGTGCAGGTCGTAGAGGCGCGCGCGGCACTTGATGATCGACTCCGCCGGGTCAACCTTGGCGCGCGCGGTGTGGCCGACGTCAATGCAGAGGCCGATGCGCGAGTCATACTTCTCCGCCGCCTTCCACGCATCGTAGGGCGAAGGGAAGCGTTTGTCCTCCGGCCCGTGATTGTGAATCGCGAGTTTAATGTCGAACTCCTTCACCATCCGGTCGAGAATCGGCATTGAGTCCGGATGCGGGCTACAGACGATGGTCGGCAGCCCCGCGTCACGCGCGTATTCGAAGGCCGCGCGGATGTCGGCCTCGTCGTTCTGCATCGTGACGTTGCCGCAACTGAGGGGCGTGATGCCGGCCTCCTTAAACTTCCGCACGACGGCGCGCCGCTCCTCAGTTGTTGTTTTCATCGGCAAGTGGTAGTCCTTGATCGAGACGTAGCGCAAGCCGACGCGCTGGATCGCCTTGATCGCCGCGTCGAGCGGCATCTTCCGCAGGGTGTAGGAAGCGACGCCGGTCTTCAGCCCGTGCCACGGATCGTCGTCGATCCGCGTCTTGGTGACCGGAGCCGCCGAGGAGTCCGTCCTGATCAGACCGATCAACGGCAATGTCGCGGAAGCAAGGGCACCGCCTTTGATGACCTCACGCCGGGAGAAGAATCTTGAGTTGAGCATGATGATTTTTCCTTATCGGTTGAAAGAATGTGTGTGGCCGCTCGCCGAGCGCGAACCTCGCCTCCGATGGCCGCCGCAAGCGTCACCGGATGTCGGTCCACGCGGATTTCAACTTCCAGATGTCAAGCGATACGAGCTTGGCGTCACCGCCGCCACCTTTCGCGTAGACCTCGATGCCGCGACTCTCAGGCTTCGGGGATGTGTGGTCGATCACTTCAGGGCGATGATTAGATTCCGGTAAGGCTTGCCTTTGTTAACAAGGAGCGGCGCCGACTCGCCCTTCGTGTGCCAGACGATGTCGCCGTTTTTCCGTCGGCGCGCGGTGGCTTTGCCGGCATCGTCGACCGATTCGTACTCGGCATCATCGAGGAAGACGAGGACCTGATCGGTCGGTCGCGTGTAAGGCGCGCGGCGCCCGCCCGCCGGGGTCAGCGATTCAGTGACGGCGACTCTCGTGTTGTCGAGTTTGACCGTCAGCATCGGGGCCGTCTGGCGACCTGCGGCGAAACCTGCCAACGCGGTCAGCGGCAGGAGCAAGGCGGCATAGAGTTTTCTGCTGTTCGTTCTCATCGCGGTTGGTTCTCCGAATCTGCGTGATGATAGTGGGTTGCGCATCGTTCTGAGATTGAGTGGTGACGATCAACGGACTCAACACAGAGAGCACAGAGGTCACTCAACATCGTCTCAAAGCTCGCCCTCAAGCGGCGGCGGAGCGCGCGTGGTGCGTTGCGCGAAGCAGGTCGTTGAACTTTTCGGCGTGCTCTTCCTGCGGCATCATCCGGCACCGGTCGAAGACTTCGAGGCGCGCGCGCGGGTTGAGGCGCAGCAGCGTGGCGGCCTGCGCGACAGGGTTGGCCGTGTCCTGCTTGCCCCAGACCAGCGTGACCTGTTGCCGCAGCCGCGCAAAGGCTTCGCGGATGTCGGTGTTGAGAAAACCGGAGAGGAAGGCAGCCATCGCGTGTTGGGCGCCGGGTTGATGACTGGCGGCGTAGAGGTTGGCGGTCAGCCCCTGTGTGGCGAAACGTTTGTCGTAAAAAAGTTGCTTGCGAGCGTAATCACGGATACTGCGTTCACTCGCCACCGCATTGTAAAAAGATGTGCCGAGCACTGGCGAGTGGAGTAGCCCGTAGAAGGCGGCGCCACGCATTCCGGGGCGCGCACTCAGATTGTCAAAGCCGGTCGGCGAGGTCAGCACCAGCGACGCGACGAGCGCAGGGTGCTCGTCCGCGACGCGCACCGCGAAGGCGGCGCCGAGCGAACCCGCGACGATGATCGCGGGACGACCCCCGACGACTTGGCGCAGAAAGCCGGCGATCAGTTCAACGTAGAGGTCGGCGGAGTATGGCGCGTTCGCCGGCTTAGCGGACGCCCCGAATCCGAGCAGGTCAGGCGCGTAGACGCGAAAGTTTTCGGCGAGGGCGTCGAAGTTGCGCCGCCACATGAAGGCGGACGCGCCGGCGCCGACGCCGTGCACAAAGAGAAGCGGCGGCGCGTCTTCAGCGCCGGCCACGCGGTACACAACCTGCCCGTGCTGCCACGGAAAAATTGAAGCCTCGCCACCGGGAGCATCGTCTTCGGGTTCGGGTGCCGACCGGGCGATCACGGCGTTAACCGTCGCGAGCGCCGCCACACCCGCACCCCCAGCCAGTACGCCGTTCAAGAATTTTCTCAGCCTACTCATGTGAAAAAGTGATGTGTGATGAGTCAAGAAACAGGGTTGTGTCAAAATCGCCTGCGATAGCGGGCGGGACATCCGCATTTGGAACCCGCCCGCTACCGCAAGCGATTTTGACCTTCATCATGCAATCGGTATCTTGGTTCTGCATATAGATGGTGACAAGTGACGGGACAAAAGCTTATCTCTGATTACCTGTCACCTGCTACCCATCACCCATCACCTAAATGAAGGCGAAGTCGAACTGCTCCTGGTGAACATGTTCATCGCTGGTAATGTCCACCGTGCCGAGGTACGCCTCGATCTCGCTGAGCACGTCGCGCTCGGTGGAACGCAGGGCGCGTGCGACTTCGGTGTTGACGCGCAATGTCGTTTGCTTAAACGTGTCACCATCCATCCCGCGCGCCACGCGGCGTGCCTCTTCGAGTATCTCATAGCTGACCGTCTGCGGTGACTTGACGAGGCTGCTGCCTTGGCAGTACGGGCACGGCGAGCAGAGCGTCCTTTCGAGCGACTGCTTAACGCGCTTGCGGGTCATGATGACGAGGCCGAAGTCGTTAAACGAAAGAACCTTGGTCGGCGACTTATCGTCCCTCAAGGCTTCCTGCAAGACCTGTAGCACGCGCTGGCGGTTGCGTCGCTCTTCCATGTCGATTAGGTCAAGGACGATGATGCCGCCGAGGTCACGCAGACGCACCTGCCGCGCGATCTCCTCGACCGCTTCGAGGTTGGTGCGGGTGATGGTGTCTTCGAGGCGGCTGCCGCCGCGCCCGACGAACTTGCCGGTGTTGACATCGATGGCGACCAGCGCCTCGGTTTGGTTGATGACGAGGTAGCCGCCGGAGCGCAGCCAGACGCGCGGCTTAATCGCTTTATCAATCTCGGCCTGCACGCCGTAAGCTTCGAGGATCGGCTCCTCGCGCGTGTAGAGCTTGACGCGCTTGACGAGGCGCGGCTGAATGCGGTTGATGAATTCAACGATGGCGAGGTACTCCTCTTCGGAGTCGACGCGAATCGCGGTGAAGTCGTCGGACAGTTGATCGCGCAGGATGCGTTGCACCAGATCGAGGTCGCGATGGACGAGCGCGGGCGCCTTCGGTTTCTCGGCGGCGCGGCGGATGTCGCGCCACGTCCGCACAAGATAGCGTGCGTCGTCGCGCAGATCGGCTTCGGGCATGCCGACGCCGGCGGTGCGGACGATAAAGCCACCGGACGGCACGTCCTCTTCCTTCGTAATGGCCTGAATCAGCTTGCGCAGGCGAACCCGCTCAGCATCGGATTCGATCTTGCGCGAGACGCCGACGTGCTCGATGGTCGGCATATAAACAAGGAAGCGTCCGGGCAGTGCGATGTGCGAAGTGATGCGCGCGCCCTTCGCCGCAATCGGCTCTTTCGCAATCTGAACAATGATCTCCTGACCTTCGCGCAACAGATCGGTGATGGTCGGCTGGTGGCGGTCGCGTCGGTCGCGTCCGCCGGCCGGCCGGGCGTCATCGCCGCCGCCACCACCACTACCACCGCCGCCGCGTGGGCCGCCGCGATTGTTGTCGCCACGCGCGCCGCGGTTGGCGTCATTGCGTGGGGCCCGTCCGTCGTCATTGCGTGCGGCTCGTGCATCGTCAGTGCGCGGGGCACGTCCTTCATCTTCGGTGCGCGGCGCGCGGCGGCCTCTGCTGGCTGCCGGTTCCGGAGCGGGCGTCGGCGCCGCTGTCTCGGCGACTACTTCTTCTGTTTCGAGCAACGGTTCTGCTTCTTCGCCTCCTCCGTCGGCGCGCGATTCGTCGTCGCCGTTTTCTGTCGCCGGCTTGCTGCCACCAGAGCGACGGCGGCGGCGACCGCCACGGCGCGCGAACTCTCCGCGCGAGCGCGTCGCGGTAACGCTCGCCTCGGCATCCGCGGTGTCGTCCACATCGGCATTTCTTTCGGCTTCCTGGCGGGCTTCGCTGCCGGCCTGGAGCGGGGCCTCGGTTTCATCATCGGCGGTTGCCGTCGGCTTACGCTTCGAGCGCCCTCTGGTGGACGCTGG
>JACDEG010000033.1 GCA_013816505.1 Pyrinomonadaceae bacterium
GAACACTTATGGAACGAATTCGCGCAACGACGATGTGATCGCTTCATACAGTTCGCGCGGGCCGACCCGCAGTTTCTGGACGGACGTAGCGAATGTCAAACACTACGACCACCTCATGAAGCCCGACCTCGTCGCGCCCGGCAACCGTATCATCGCCGCGCTTTCGCCGGGTAGCGCCCTCGTGTCGCAGAACCCGACGTTGAACGCGAATGTCAGCACCGTCGGCACCAACAACATGATGTACCTGAGCGGCTCTTCGATGTCGACCCCGGTTGTCGCCGGCGCGGCGGCGCTGCTCTTCCAACTCAAACCCGACCTGACGCCGAACATGATTAAGGCGGCGATGATGTTGACGGCCCAACAACTCGCCAACCACAACACGTTCGAACAGGGCGCCGGCCAACTCAATGTCGAAGGCGCGGTGCGGCTGGCGAAACTGCTCCGCCCGGCGCTTGGTGCCAGCACCCCGACCGGCTTCCCACTACTGACTGCCGACGCCCCGCCGCTCGCGCAAACGACCATCTCCGGCCACACATTCGTGTGGGGCGGTGGCCTGATCGTTGGTCGCACATTCGCGACCGGCACTAACCTGATGACCAAGTATCAGAAGATTTACGGTCTTGGCATGACGTTCGGCGACGCGACGGTCGAAGTCTACGGCGCGCTGATGGTTGACGACATGACGATGAGCGATAACGTAATTCTGAGTGACAGCATCCTGACCAGCAACGGCGTGGTGATGACCAACGGGGTCTGGTTTTGCAGCACCAGTGTGTTGCTCAATGACGGCATCACGATGGGCGATGGCATCACGATGGGTGACGGCGTGCTGATGAGTGACGGCGTGCTGCTGAGCGACGGCGTGCTGTTGAGTGACGCCTACACGCAGGCGAATAGTGCGTTGCTTAATGGCGACGATTCTGACTCGATGCCCGTCAAGTACGATCGATAGACGGCGAGCGATCCCTGACCGGGCTGGTTGTCGTATACGGTCAACCGGCCGGTCTTGAAATCCACGTCACAGCCACCGCGTCGGTCACGCGTTCGGCCACACTCCACGGAGAAATCCTATGCTCAGACAAGCGGCCTTAGTAAAAACGTTCACAGCTCGCCGCGAACCATTGCCCGCCGCCCTCGCCGGCCAAACGGTGGTTGAGACGCTGACCAGCAGGCGCACGACAGAGGTGCTGAACTTCCTCGCCGCGCGCCCGATCCACACCGTCTACATGGCGGGGTTAATCCGCGACAACGGGTTAGTGAGTCCGCTTAACCGCGGCTCGTTTTACGGCTGCCGGGATTCGTCCGGCGAGCTTCAGGGAGTAGGATTGATCGGCCACGCAATGCTATTTGAGACGCGCTCTGATGCCGCGCTCGCAACGCTCGCCGGAGTCGCCAAGGCGTGCCCCGAAAAGACACGCTTCGTGATGGGCGAGGCCAAGCAGATCGAAAAATTTTGGCATCACTATTCGCCGTCCGGCGCCGACGCGCGTTTGCTATGCAGTGAGATGCTGCTTGAGCTGCGCTGGCCGGTGGCGGTCGACGAACCGGTCAGCGGCTTGCGTCCGGCGACCCTCGCTGACCTCGAATTAATCGTCCCGGTGCATGCCGAAATGTCTTTCGCAGAGAGCGGCGTCAACCCGCTCGAAACCGACCCGGATGGCTTCCGTCAGCGTTGCGCGCGCCGCGTCGAGCAGGGGCGGGTATGGGTGTGGGTGCAGGATGGCCAGTTAATATTCAAAGCCGATGTTATTTCGGACACGCCGGAGGTGGTCTACGTCGAAGGCATATACGTCGATGCGGAAGCACGCGGCAGAGGCGTCGGGCGGCGGTGCATGTCGCATCTGTGCCGGCAACTGTTGGCACACACCCGCTCGGTTGGCGTCATCGTCAACGTACAGAACGCTCCCGCGCAGAAACTTTACAAAACCGTCGGCTTCAAACACCACAGTTACTACGACACGATCTACTTGTGAAGCGCAGATTCTGTTCACGGTGGGTAGTGTTGCTAACGAATTTTCATAACCCCGCGCGAGCCTGAATCTGTCTTTCTTGTTATCCACAACTCCCTGATTTTTTACCTTCGCAAATTGCCGGGGCCTGATTCATGGATGTGATGAATCAGGCCCCGGCGATTTGACACACGATTGAATGTGGCTTGGAGTGTTTACCTATTCGGCCCGCTGGCGCGGATCGTCACTTCTGTGCCGCTCAGCAATTCAAGGTCGTCGCGTCCCTGCACGTAGACCGAACCGGCCCCGCCCGCGCCACCGAGAACCGCCCCGATGGCCGCACCCTTGCCGCCACCGGCGATGGCGCCGATGATCGCGCCAACCGCGGTGCCAATCGCCGCCCGCTGCACTGTGCGCTCCGTCTGGTTGTTATCTTCGACCGCGCCTTCGTTGTCGACTTTAACCGTCTCGCCGCTCATCGTGCGAAGGTTGTCGACGATACCAGCGAACCGATATGACTGTCCGTTCGACAGTCGGATCGTATCGAAGTTAAAGGTCAGCCCGGAGCGGCCTGAGATGCGCCCGCTGCGGCTGACGTTGGAAATCGTTCCTTCGATTACCGCCCTGTCATACGCGGCGGGCGAACGCACGGTCATCGCGAAGCGGTCGCCGTCCTTCGCGACCTTAGTGGAAACGTCGGTGGTCAGAGTGGCGACCAACGTCTCGCCGCTACGCACAATGAAGTCGCCGCTCGCCGACTGATTATTGTCAATGGATGGGCGCGATCCGTCGTAGATGTTCCACTGCGCGACGTCCGCCGTTCGATTGTAAAGGTTCTGAACGACCACCGGCTGTGTCACGCGATCAGAGAAAATCCGGCGCGTCACCTGCATTTGCCGACCGTCATCCAGCGGGTCGAACGTCACTGTGAAATCGTTCGCGCGGTTGCCTGTCGAACTGACGATCAACTGGTCGCCGCTGAAACTGGCGCTCACCCGCGCGACGCGACCGTTCCCCAACTGCTCGGTTTGCTCGCGGCCGTTGACTTCGAAGTTTGTCTGTGGCGCGCGCGACGAAGCGATGGTCACGATGTTACCGCGGCGCTCGATGGCGAGCATGTCCGGTGATTCAAGTCGCTGGAGCAGCGTGTCGTAGATCCGCTGGCGTTCGCCGGAAGGCAAGTTGCGGGTCGCGCGATCAGCGACATCACGTGGGTTGTCGCTGCGGGTCGCGTCGAGCCGGTACGTCCCCGTCAACTGCGCGTCATATCCGCCACGCCCGGTGTTGCTGTTGTTGTTTCCGCCGCCGGTCATCGGCGCATTCTGGTTGTTCCAATTCCACGCCACGCTGTAAGCGTCGGCGAGCGAGCTCAAGTCAGTTCTCAGGAGCGCCCAGGTGTTTTGTGCGCGCCGCGTGAGCGTATTGCGGCGCATGAAGGCGTCAATTGACGACGCGCGGCTCAGCACCGCCTCGACATCCGCCGCAACTGACCCGCGGGCGTTGAAGCGCGTGCGCAATTGATCCGTGGCGTTCTCAAAGTCGCGGATGAATTCATTGATGTTGTCTTCCTGGCGCGAACCATCCAGACGTCCGCGGTCGAGCGCAGCGTCAAGGCTCGTGCGGAAAGTATCGGCGCGGGTCTCGACCCGACGAATGACCTGCTCAACCTGTGTGTCAGTCATCCGGTACGGTCGCTGCCCGACGACGGGCGCGTTGGGCTGCGTGATGCCGCCGCGGTTGTTCCAATTCCACCTCACGCCGTAAGCACTGGCGAGCGTGTTCAAGTCACCGCGCAACACCGTCCAGTCATTTTGGACGCGCGCATTCAAGCGTGTGCGCTGCAGGAAGTTATCAATCTGCGCCGCGCGGTCGAGCACCTCTTCGACATCCGCCGCGACCGAGGTGCGATTGTCGAATCGGCTACGCAGTTGATTGGTGGCACTCTCAAACTCCTGAATGAAATTGTTGATATTGTCCTCGCGACGAGTACCGTCGATGCGGCTCTGATCAAGCGAGCTGTCGAGGTCGCTGCGGAAGCGATCCGCGTTGATCTCGATCCGGCGGATGATCCGCTCCACCTCGCGATCAGTAAGGCGATACGCCCGCCGCTGTGTCGCCTGCGCCGTCGCGCCGAGGCCGATCATCGCGAAAACCAGCAGCATTGAAATCGTCTGTCTTATCCGATGCATAATCCGTTTCTCCTCTTAACCGTTAATCGAAATGTTGATTTGAGTTGCGCGCCCAGCTTGATATGTTTGTGGCCGACGACGAATATCGAAAGCAATTGTCTCTCAAGCGGAATGTTGACGGGGAAGAATGAGCGACTGTCTGTCGCATCAGGGCAAGACCCTGCGATTATGAGCAAGCATTGTGCCGAGCAGCAGGTTTTGTGCCTCCACCTGACTTACCGCTTTTAATAACTAACGTTTGTGGGAGAGGATTAGTACTTATCAGATTCAACAAACTAACCGGCGGGTTGCCAGAATTGGTGGCTCGATATTCCAACTTAACGCAGGCTGTACGAAACCCGTCGCTGGCGTCCGAGTAACATACAACGTAGTGTTCAAATTCCTGGTGATCTCTGTTCCCACCTCATCGCCCTCTTTCCAGTGAAAATGCTCGCATCGCATGACATCCCCGGCGTGTTATATTTTCGTTTCCGAGGAGGTCATCAAGTCAATGACTCAACTGAACGATCAGGCCGTCATCCATTCCGCCGGCGACGGATTATTTGTAGCGATCACGCCGAGCGGCCACGCCCAGGTTCTGGAAACAAACTCCGAACGCGCGAGCGCCGCAACACCGATGGAATTGCTCTTAATCGCGCTCGGTGGATGCACCGCCGTCGACGTGATTTCGATCCTGCGTAAGAAGCGCGAACACGTCACTGATTACCGCGTCGAAGTGCGAGGCGAGCGACGCGACGAGCTTCCGCGCAAGTTCATGCGGATGGAAGTCCGTCATATCGTGCGTGGCCGTAATGTTTCCGCCCGCGCGGTCGAGCAGGCCGTCGAACTTTCGGAGACGAAGTATTGCAGCGTCGCGGCGACGTTGAGTCCGGGTGTTGAAATCGTGACGATCATCGAAGTTCTTGAGGATGACCAACCGGGTCAAAATTGATGGCTCGTAAATACTCAAACGTGACGGGTGACAGGTGAGAGGTGACAAGAAAGAGCTCATGCGCTTCGGGTTGTTCCGCGCCGCAAGCCCCGGTTGTTGGTGGTCAAGAGTTGCGGCTCACAGGACTCGCCGGGCGCTCTCGCAGAATCTAAACTGTCCGGTCACTTGTCATCATTGACCTGTCACTGCTGAGTAAATACAGACCGGGTCGAAAACTCGGATTCCCCAGGTAAGCGACAACCCTCTCCTGTGCGTCCGGCCGGACGGCTGTTAGAATGCGTTTGTTGGAATGAGCCTGTTCTGCAAAACCTCGCGTCTTTCAATCAACACTTCAGGAGGAACCACTCAATATGGCCGAAGAAAAGAAGAAAACCTGCGCGCACCTCGGATGCAATTGTTCGGCGGACGAAAACAGCCAGTATTGCAGCGCATACTGCGAGAGTGCGGGGGCGACCCCCGAAGTAGTTTGTGGCTGTGGGTGTCCGGGCTGCGCTTAGACGGCATCTAACTTTTGACCGAACGGCCGGGTGGCGCGAGTATTGAAAACACTTTCTGCCCCTCGGCCTTTGCCTTCTCTCTCTCCACGGTTTAATCAATCACGCGCCTGACGCCCGTGATGCGAATCGAAAAACACCGTCACGTTGCGGCGTCACGCGCCTTTCAGAAACCTCTTTCACCAACTTTGCCATCAAGACACATGACATCATCCACACATTTGATACTCGCCTCCGCCATGACCATGGCCCTGTCACTCGCCTGCCTGCGTATTGATCCGCCGTCACCCGTCGTGGTGACGACCCCGGCCTCTCACCTGACAACCGACACCGCCTCGGCAGTGAGCGTAGATCAACGTGATGACGCGCTTGCCGGCACGCGCCGCACGGATCAAGCGGGGCGCGGTGCCGACGGACAACCTGCACGGTTAAGCGCCGAAGAGCACCAGCGCCGCGCCGCGATCTATCACGCCAACCGCGCGTTCGACGAAGCGCGCGGGCACTGGCAAGCGATCATCACCCGTTACCCGCAGGACTCGAACGTGCCCGCCGCGATGTTCGGCATCGGGCGCTCACTCTTTCAGGAGAGACGTTACCCGGAGGCGCTGCCCGTATTCGCGAAACTCGGCGACACGTACCCGCAGGTCGAAGCCGGTCGCGACGGCTTTTACTATGTCGCGGCGACGTTGCTGCGGATGGAGCGGGCGGGCGAAGCGGCGGCGCGCTACGGCGAGTACGTCACGAAGTTTCCGGACGGCGAGCGGATCGAGAATGCTTATCTGAATGTGATTGACAGCTTGCGCGAAGCGGGGAGGTCTGAGGAAGCTTTGCCGTGGGTCGCGCGTACGCGCGAGCGTTTCGCGGGCAAGCCAGCGGCTGTGAACGCGCTGTTCGCCCGCCTGCGCCTGGAAGTCGCGCGCAGCGATTGGCCGACGGCGTTACGCACCGCCGACGAACTGAGCCGCGCCCCGTTCGCGCGCGGAGTTCAGACGACATCGCAGGAACTGACCTATCTGCGAGCTTACTGTCTGGAGCGCGCCGGGCAAAAAGCCGAGGCCGTGAAAACATACCAAACGATTCCTGACTCCTTGAGTTCTTATTACGGTGGACTCGCCACCGCGCGACTCGATGCCCTCGGCGGTGAAGCGAAACGCGGTGCCGCGGCGCGCATGACGCGTGTCCGCGCGGAAGCGTTGCGAATGAAAGCCGATTACCCGACACCGCACCGCGAAACGATTTTGCGTGCGGTCGCCGGCCAGTCCGTTGACGCGCGCTTGATGCTCGCGATCATGCGTCAGGAGAGCGGGTTCAATCCGCTCGCCAAGTCGCCGGCGGCGGCCCGCGGCTTGATGCAGTTCACGGCGGACACGGCACAGAAGTACGCAGAGCGCGCCAAGCTGAGTAATCTCAGAGAGGATGATTTGTACCGGCCTGAAGTGTCGATTCAATTGGCGGGTGTCTACCTCGGCGAACTGTCTGGCATGTTCCACGGTCTGCCCGAAGCCGTCGCCGCGTCGTACAACGGTGGCGAGGATAACGTCGCGCGCTGGGTCAAACGCGCCGTGCACGCCGATCCCGGCGTCTTTACGTCGGAAGTGGGGTTCACCGAGAGCAAAGACTACGTGATTAAAGTGTTGGCGAACCTGCGCGCCTACCGGCAGCTCTACACCGAGGACCTGCGCCCGCGCCGTTGACGGCTATTTGCTGTTAACAGATGTTCGCTGTTGATGAACCGTCATCGTGAGTTACTTCATGCACACCACCGCCGGCGTGAAATGTTCCCGTGGTGTGCAAGGTCGCTCGGGCGTTCGCCTCTTCGCCGTCGCTCAACTTTCCAATTCCTGTCACTACGGTTCAGGGGAGAAGCGTTGATCCTCGAACCCCCTCGCGTTCTCGCGACGGCGCAACCCTCCCGAATCGTGGCGTGGTCGCGGGAAGACGCCCAGCCTCACGAGCGCGTCGTAATACTCGTATCGAACCAATACTTCACCGACCGGACGGGGTTCAAGCGTCAGATCAACCCACGTCACATCATGATTGACGGAGCGACCGATGCCGGTCGCGGCGTAATCGTCGTCGCGCGCTCGACTGGCCGCGCCCTGCTCCTGACTCTTATGGCGCTCGATACCATCCTGCGACGAAGCGCGGTCGCTGCCACTGTTGTCGCGGCTTTCATTCCGGCTGCGAGGCGCATCTTCGCTGCCACGCCGGGGTGAGGGCGTCACGGGCTGCGGCCTCCAACGCTCCGGCGCTGGACGTTCGCGATAGAAGACCGCCGAGATGACGCCGAGGTCGGACGAGCGTCCGAGTTTCGCAGCGTAAGAATCCTGTTCGCTGGTGAAATAGAAGCGGCGCGCTCGCTCGGTGCTCATTTGCCAACCGCTGATGGTGATTGTTTGGTAAGGCCCGATCACCCACTTGCTCGCGTCCCAGCGGGTGGTGCGGCGCGCGTCAATGGTGTTCAATCCGTCAACCGACAACGCCACCGCGACGCGCACCGGCAGCGGGTTCCTGATGCGCAATTCGTACTCCGCGCCCTTCACGGCTTCGACATAGCGACGTCCCCGCGCGTCATACTCTTCGACTGGCCGACCATCAACCAGCACGTCCATTTCGAATCGGTCGTACCGGATGGGCGCAACTTCGCGGACTTTTCTTTGCACCGGCGCGAGCGGCTCCGCATCAGCATTATTAGCATCGCCCCGACCGGTGACCGCGAACGCACCAACGGCCATGACCGACGCGGCGATGACCAATGAAGTTAAAGTTTTTCGCATCATCTCAAACGCTCCTTAATTGATTTCGACCCCGACGCTTGATGAACGCCCGGCGGACTTCTTTCTTGCGGACTGGTGGGCAGAGTGTGTGCGACAAAACAATTTAATGATGGGATTTCCGAAGTGACTCAAACGTGACGGGTGACAGGTGACAGGACGGTTGAGATTTCTGAACGGCGCGCGGTCACTATAAGGCAAAAGTAAAAAGGCAAAAGTGACAGCCACCGAAGAATAGATGTCAGATGCTGGCAATAGCACTGGCGTGTCTTGACTAGCATCCAGCATCACCTGTCACATGTCACCATTTACCTGTCACTTCTGAGTATTGAGGACGATTCTCGACGGTGGTCGGACGCGCGCTTCCACCAATCGTAAACAATCAAGCCCGTCAACGAAGCGGTCATGGCCGCCGACAGCAGGCAGAACTCGCAGAACTTCCTGATCACAAAAGCTTGAACGAACAGCAGCCACAGCGTTGTCATAAACATTGATGCGACGAGAGCGGCGAGCAGCGGGCGGGCGCGAACGTAGCCGAACGCGGCGAGCGTCGCAAGGCTGAAGGCCGCGAAGTAGGCCACCGCACCGAGCGCCGCGAGCGGGATGTCGCCGGGCAGCGAGGCGTAAGAACTGTCGAGCACTTCATTGCAGCCGGTGGTGACGGTGCAGCGCACGTCACGCCCGGCGACGTGCTCAATGGCCAGGTAAATAGAGTCAGCCAACCCGGCGAGCGCGAGCAATCCCGCGACCGCATAAATCACCGCACTCCGCTTCGCCCGGGCCTCCGAAACTTTTATCACCTCCGGCTCGAACATTTCATTCATCGGTCAAGCTCACTGCCCGCCGGCGGCGACGGCGTTTTTAATTCGCGCGCGCAAGTCGTCGACGGTGCTGTAAGCCACTTCACGGCCATTAATCAACAGCGTCGGCGTGGCGTTGATACCGAGCGAGTCGGCGCGCTCCATGTCGGCCCGAACGCGCGCCACCGCCTCCGGCGCCTTTATGTCGCTGTTGAAGCGTGTGACATCGAGGCCGAGGGTGCGCGCGTATTCGGCGAACAGTGGACGCGCGTCTTTGGCGGTGCTCCACGACCTCTGCTTCTCGTAAAGCGCGTCGTGCATTTCCCAGAAGCGGTTCTGCCGACCGGCTGCCTCGGCGGCCAGCGCGGCGTTAAAAGCATGAACGTGATTAGAGAGCGGCAGGTGACGGAAGATGACACGCAGGCGCGCGCCGTTCTCTTCTTCGATGGCCTTGATGATCGGGTGCATGGCCCCACACGGCGGGCACTGGAAGTCGCCGAACTCTTCGAGCGTCGCCGTGTTCTCGCCGCTACTGCCCCGCGTCCGAGGTGGCTGCGCGCCGGGCAGCGGCGTGCGCGGAGGCAACGCCGCAGTTGGTTGTGCTGCCGTCGACGGTGGCTCGTCGAGGCGCGCCGTGCGGGCCGTGTCGGTGGAGCTCTGGTAGAGCAGCGCCGCGCCCGCCAGCGCCACGCCGAGCACCACCGCAATAATGACGAAGGGCAGATATTTATTTGGGCTTGCCGGTTTTCTTGAACTCATCGTTCGTCCTGTGTCCTCAAAAAGCGGAACAAGCGGATGATACGTCTTCTCTGTGAAGACCGCGCATCCGCTGCTCGGTTGCAAATTTTAACGCGCAATATGTTTCTTATTTTTTCTCCGCCGCGTGAATCCCCAGCGCACTCAGAATTGATTCAAGGCGGCGGAAGAATTGTACCCGATTCAGCGCCGGGTTCAACCAGCCGCTGGCCGCGAAAGCAAGTTGCTTTCAGATTTTGACATGGGTTTCTCCTCAATCAATATGCGTTCCTGGTTCTGAGAACATACCTACTCTCGATGAAACGGACGCGCACGACATGTGAGCGCATTTATGTTAGAGTGCGCAAACCTTAATACTATTTCCCATGAGTTCTTGAATGCGAGGCGGGTGTAAGCTTTGTCTCCAACCGCCTGCGCGGGGAGTAACACGCAAGCGTCCGGGTGTTAGCGCATGAATATTAATGGTTCGATGACTGTGCAGAGTGGGAACGGGGCGGCCTCTCTTTACGACCGCATCACGCATCTCTATGACCTGACGTTCAAGTTCAACGGCTACGCGCGTTCGATGAAACGATATCTGCGGCGCATCGCCCCGCTGACCTTACCCGACGATGCAAGGATTCTTGACGCCGGATGCGGCACGGGGCTGTTGACACTCTCGCTGCTGCGCGTGATCGACCGTCCGGCGCGCATCACGGCGGTCGATCTATCATCCCAATCGCTCGTCAAAGCCCAACAGGCCGTCCGCGAAACGGCGACCGCGTGGCCGCATGTTCTCGACTTCACGCGAGCCAACGTCCTGTCGCTTCCGTTTGCTGATGAATCGTTCGATTTAATTATGACGAGCGGCGCGCTGGAATACGTGCCGCTGAGCGACGGTTTTCGGGAGTTGGCGCGCGTCCTGCGGCCCGGCGGCCACATGCTGCACCTGCCGGTGAAGCCCTCGCCGGCCAGTAGATTACTTGAACTTTTGTTCCGCTTCAAGACTCACTCACCGCGCGAAGTCGACCAACACACGCGCCGCCACTTCCACATCATCGAGCGCTACCGATTCCCCCCTCTGCACCCCATTGGCTGGACTAAAATCGCTGTCCTCGCACGGAAAAAGTAGTCATCAGGAGAGGCCGGGGGTCAGGGGCCGGGGATCGGTAAAAGCGAAGGCATTAGAACGGCTGCTCACTGCCCACTGCTCACTATCCACTTGTTGCTCACTGCTTTCCGCCTTCTGTTTTCAACCCCTCGATGACGACGCGCGCGACGGTGGGGATGATGTCGCGCTCTTTGCTTTGATCGGTAGTGAAGATGACGAGGACGAAGCGCGCGCCGTTCGGGAGTTCGATGTAAGCGGCGTCGTGGCGCGTGGTGCTCGTCCATCCGGCTTTCGACCATAGGCGCGCGCCCGATGTTGTCAACGCGATGCCGGTGAAGCCGTGCGCTTGGTCATCCGGGTCTTCGCTCGTGCCGGCGTAATCGCGCTTCATTAACTCCAACATCTTCGCGCTGCGGGCGGCGTTCACCGCGCGCCCCTGGACGATCTCCATCATCAACCGCGCGGTCGCGTCGGTCGTCAACATATTGCGATTCTCGCGCTTCTCGCCGAGAAAGATTTTTTCGCGCCCGTATGGCCCTTCGCACCACGGCTTCTGATTGACGTTGATTCGAGCGTAGCCGAGCGATTGAAAGTAGAGGTTGACGGCGTTGCGCTTCGCGGCCCACTCCTTCATCTCAGTTGATGAGAGTTCCGCGCCGTTCGACGTGCCGGTGAGCGCGTCGAGGATGTAGTGCGTCGCGTCGTTCGACGAGTCAACGATCATGTCGCGCATCGCACGTTGGAGTTCCTCAGTCTCTTTCAGCTTCCCGTCCCCAATCCAGTGGTGCGCCGCCGCGAGGTAGAACAATTTCACGACGCTCGCCGGGTAAATCGGCTCAGCGCCGCGAAAGCTCGCCTGCGCCGGGCGCTGCGAATCGCGCAAATCAATCAGCGTGATTGCCAGATTCTTTTCCTGCAAGTTCTTTGCTGCAAAACGCGCCAGCGCCTGTCGCGCCGCATCGTCAACCAGTCTTTGTAGTTCAGGCGACGTGGCGACCGCCCGTGCGGGTGATTGCCCACTTGGATTTTTCAACCCGTCGGCGACAATCTCAGAACACAAAATCGCGGCGGCGATCATCGAGATCAACAGGCGTGTCATCGTCTGACTTTTCTCCTTAACGTGAATGACTTCAATCAATGAAATTCATCGCAGCAGGTTGATGAAAAAATTTATAACGAGCGAGTTACTGAAGTCGATGAAGAACGCGCCGACGACCGGCACGATTAGAAAACTCCGCGGCGCGGGGGCGAAGCGCGTGGTGAGCGCTTCCATGTTGGCGACGGCGTTCGGAGTGATGCCGAGGCCGAAGCCGATGTGCCCGCTCGCCGTCACTGCCGCTTCGTAGTCCCGACCCATCAGCACGAACGTGACGAGCACCGCGTAAAGAATCATGACCATGATTTGGACGATCAGAATAACCAGCATCGGAACCGCCAGCCCCGCCAGTTGCCACAGCTTCAGGTCCATCAGCGCGATCACCAGAAAAAGCGCGAGCGCGATTGTGCCCAACGACTCGACAGCGCGTGCGTCAATTCTCAGCCAGCGGTAACGGTCATCAAAGTTGCGCACCGCGGCGGCGACGACCATCGCGCCGATATAACCGGGCAGTTTGAAAAACTTTCCAACCGCTTCTGGCATCTCCGCGCTCAATGTCGTCAGCGCCAGACTGACAAGCGCGCCAGCGCCCATCACCGCGAGAATCACCGCGAGGTTGCGCAGCAGGTCGTAGCCCGTCAGAGCTTGGCCGCCCAACGCTTGCGCGCGCGCACTGACGCTCCCGGACTCCGCCTCTCTTCCCTCTCCTACTTCGTCGGCAATCTCAGCAATGATGTTCTCGTTCGCACTCTGAAGATCACCCGTTGTTCGTTGACTGTGATAAGTCTTTCCGCGAGTGTCGTCAATTGACTGGTGCGATGTAGCGCGCGAAACACTATCCGTCTCGCTGACGTTTTCGCGTCCGTCGTGCGGCGCGAGTCGGAACCTCTTAATTAGAAATGTCGCCACCGGATTCCCGACGAGGCTTGAGACGAAGATGCCGAACGTCGCAGAAGCAATGATGAGCGCGCCCGCGCCCGCGACGCCCAATTCCTCGAAGTCGGCGGTGAAGGCGAGACCCGTCGCCGGCCCGCCGGTCAGCGTCAGCGCGCCGCACATGATCCCCAGCGCGAGCGGCGCGCCGAGCGCGAGCGCGACGCCCATCCCGACGATGTTCTGCACGACCGCCGTCGCCGACGCGATGACCCAGAAGAAGCCCATCCGCCACCCACCAGCGCGTAACAGCGTGAGCGTCGCGCCAAGTCCGATGGTCGTAAAGAACGCAGTTTGCAGCGGCGCGCGCAGCGTCGTGTCGAGCGCAACGCCGAGTGTCCCACGCGCGCGAAGTGCGAGCACCAGCAACGCGAACAACAATCCGCCGATGGCCGGGGCCGGAATGCTCGAACGCGAAAGGAACTTGAGACGCTGCTGCACACCGTAGCCGACGAACAGAAAGACCGCCGCCAGCGACAGCGTCATCACCAGATCGAACTTCAGCGTCCATAAGCCGTCGGCGTTAATGAACTCCACACAATTCTCCAGAGCAGATGTCAGATGTCAGATGTCAGGTGCTGGATGTTAGTTAAAACCTCTTGTCCAACATCTGACATCCAGCATCTGACATCTATTTTCACTTCGCTTCGTGAACCACACGCCCGTTCATGATCGTCACGCGAACGCGCGTCTTCTCAATCTCGATTGGATTTATCTGGAAGATGTCTTGCGACAGGATGACAAGGTCGGCGAGCTTGCCGGGTGCGATGGTTCCCTTTTCCTGATCTGTAAATTCGGCATACGCCGCACCGACGGTGTAGGCGCGCACAGCTTCTTCGACGGTGATCTTCTGTTCGGGAACCCAACCGTCGGAGTTGCGCCCGTCGAGCGTGCGGCGCGTCACCGCCGCGTAGATGCCGAGCAGCGGGTCGAGCGGCGCAACCGACCAGTCGGAGCCGAAGGCGAGCGTCGCGCCTGCATCAATCAGTGAGCGAAAGGCGTAAGTACCACGCGCGCGCTCGCCGCCGATACGCTTCTCCGCCCAGCGCCCGTCATCAATCGCGTGGTACGGCTGCATCGAAGCGACGACGCGATTACTCGCGAACCGCTTGATCTCTTCGGGGCGCAGATGTTGCGCGTGCTCAATGCGAAAACGCCGGTCGCGCGCGCCATTCTCTTTCGTCACTTGCTCGAAGAATGAAAGTATTTGATCGTTAGCGCGGTCGCCGATGGCGTGAATCATCACCTGCAAACCTGAGTTGTCGGCGTTGCGGACGCGCTTCTGCATCACGCCTTCGGGGAACATTTCATCGCCGGGGAGGCCGCTCGTCTCCGGCGCGTCATTGTACGGCGCAAAGAAGAGCGCGGTCGTCGAGCCGAGGCTGCCGTCGGCGAAACCCTTGAGTCCCCCGATGCGCAACATCGCGTCGCCGAACGCGCGCCGTACTCCGACGCGCGCGAGTCGTTCCCACGCCGGAAGAGGCGCGACGGCGTAGATGCGCGTCTTCAATTCGCCGCGTGCGTGCAGCGTTTGATAGACGCCGACATCATCGCCCGCCGACATGTCCTGCACGCTCGTCACACCGAGCTGCGCCGCGTGTTTGGTCGCCGCGTGCGCCGCCGCCAGTTTCTCTTCAAACGACGCGCCGGGAATTTTATTCGCGACGAAATTCATTGCTGCGTCTTTCAAAACTCCGGTCGGCTCGCCGGTCTGCGCATCGCGCACGATCAAGCCGCCCGGCGGGTCTTTAGTCTCGCGCGTCACGCCCGCAAGTTTGAGCGCGGCGCTGTTGGCGAGCGCCATGTGGCCGTCGAGCCGGTCGACGAAGACGGGCATCTCCGGTGTGAATCGGTCAATCAACTCTTTTGTCGGCAGCGGCGCGCGTCCGTCTGCTGCCGCCGTCCAACGCTCATGATCCCAATCGCCGCCCGTCACCCAGCGACCGCGCGGCAGTTTCTCGGCGAAGCGGCGGATGCGCTCCGCGAACTCCTGCGGCGTCCCGGCATCGCGCAAGTCAACGCTTGAAAGTTGAAAGCCGCCCGACAAGAAATGGACGTGCGCGTCGTTGAAGCCGGGCAGCACGAGTGCGCGTTGCGCATCAATCACGCGCGTGCTCCTCCCTGCGAGCCGCTTAATCTCGTTCGTCGAGCCGACCGCGACGATGCGGTCGCCGAGAATCGCGACGGCCTCGACGGTCGGTTGCCGCGCGTCCATCGTGCGCACCGTCGCGTTGGTGATAATGAGATCGGCGGTCAGTGTCTGCGCCGTCGTGGTGACGATTGAACCGGCGAGCAGAAGAGCAAATGCGAGACGTAACGGAGGAGATATTTTGGTTGTCATTTATCGATTGGTGGCCTTCGATAGAAGTTGCCGTGCAGAGCCGAGCGGTGTCTACGGCCAGTCGAAGCAACGAGCGGCGCTGAACATTCCGCCGGGCGTCTAAACGATTCTTATCTACACAAGTTGTTTGCCGGCCTCAGTCAGCCACGAAGTGGCGGTATCCAATAGCCCGGCGCACCGCCCCGGGTCGCCCACCATAGAGAATCGTCCAAGCCCTGAAAGGGCGACATAGTTATGTCGCTCTTTCAGGGCTTGAAGCAAACAGCACTTAATACCCGGCGCGGTGCGCCGGGCTGTTGAATGACGCTCTTTCAGAGCTAAGACCGATGTCCTTCCAAACTTGTGTCGAGACCAATGGTCTAAACGTTCGTTCAATTTTTAATGCGCAAAGCTCTGTCAGGCTTATTACTTCAGATCGGGCGCGTAGTGTATCATTGCCATTAACTTCCGTTGAAAACAATCTCGATGAAGCAAATTTCCCAAGACCCTCTGATCGGCCAACTGCGTGCCGTCGTCACGCGCGAGCAGGTTCTGTGCGAGCCGGAAGAGTTGCTCGTCTACGAGTGCGACGGATTGACGCAGCACAAATTCCCGCCGCGCGCGGTCGTCTTTCCGCGCACGACGGAGGAAGTCGCCGCAGTGATTCGCGTGCTGGCACGCGAGCGTGTGCCGTTCGCACCGCGCGGCGCGGGCACAGGTCTGTCGGGCGGCGCGCTGGCCGTCAATCGCGGCGTCGTCATCGAACTCGCGCGGATGCGCCGGCTACTCAAAGTTGACGTGGAGAATCGCCTCGCCATTGTCGAGACAGGGATGGTCAACGCGCAACTGTCGCGCGCCGTGCTGCCTTACGGCTTGTACTATGTGCCTGACCCATCGAGTCAGGCGACCTGCACTATCGGCGGCAACATTGCGGAGAACGCCGGCGGCATCCACTGTCTGAAATACGGGATGACGGTTGACCATGTGACGGCGGCGCGCGTCGTTTTATCGAACGGTGAGATCATCGAACTTGGCAACACTGGCGGGGCGGGTGCCGGAGCGGGCGACTATGATTTGCTCGGCCTGTTCGTCGGCAGCGAAGGCACGTTCGGTATCGCGACCGAGGCGACAGTGCGCCTGACGCCGATTCCGCCAGCGGTGCGGACGCTGCTTGCGGATTTCACCGACGTGGATGATGCGAGCCGTGCCGTCTCCGCGATCATCGCCGAAGGGTTGATCCCGGCGGCGCTGGAGATGGTTGACGGTGCGACGATCCGCGCGGTCGAAGCGAGCATCTTCGCCGCCGGATTACCGCTTGATGCCGAAGCCGCGTTGTTAGTCGAGCTTGACGGACTCGAAGCCGGACTTGATGACGAAGCGGCGCGTTGCGAAAAGATTTGTCGCGCGAACGGCGCGCGGGGCGTGCGTCATGCGAAGGACGAAGACGAGCGCAAGAAACTGTGGGCGGCGCGCAAAGGGGCGTTCGGCGCGATGGGTCGCATCTCTCCCGATTTGATGTTGCAGGATGCGGTCGTGCCCCGCTCGCGCCTGCCGGAAGTGCTCGCCGCAACATATCGCATCGCGGCGAAATACAATCTGCGCATCGCCAATGTCTTCCACGCCGGCGACGGCAATCTGCACCCGTTTATCTGCTTCGACGCTCGCGACCACGACGAAGTGTTGCGCGTCAAAGAGGCTGGGCGCGAGATGATGGAGACGTGCGTGCGTGCGGGCGGCACGATCACCGGCGAGCACGGCGTCGGGATGGATAAGAGCGATTACCTGCCGATGATCTTTTCGGAAGACGACCTTGACGCGATGCGCCGCGTACGTGCCGCGTTCGACCCGCTCGGCATCTGCAACCCCGGCAAGATCATTCCCGCGCCGCTCGGTTGTGGCGAAGCGCGCGCCGTCGCCATGCAGACCGAAGCGCGAGCACGTTTGAGCAAGACCGGATTTACGGATGACTCGAACGGCTATCAGAATGTTTCATCACCTCACAGCGCGCCGCTCCACGAAACGACTGAAGCCTCGCTCGCTGCTGCCGAGTCGTTAAGCACGGACAGAGAGCGCGAAAGGCAGCCGGGTCAAAGCGTTCAGATTCATGAATCGGTGCGCGCTCCCTCGCCGATGATTCATCATTCACTGTTCAAAGTTGATGTGGCTTCGCAATTGTGCGCACGCATCGTCGGCGCGGCACACGTGAGCGGACTAAAATCAGCTTCTGACATCATCACCGTCGCACCAGCTTCGACTGAAGAAGCGTGTGAAGTGTTGCGGCTGGCATCGAGTGAGGGATGGTCGGTGGTCCCAGCGGGCGCGCGGACGTGGCTCGACGGGGACGGCACGTGGCGTGGCGGAAATGTCATCATCACGACCGAGCGCCTGACGCAGATCATTGAGCACGAACCCGCTGACCTGGTGGCGACCGCGCAGGCCGGCGTCACACTCACCGACTTTAATCGGGTGACAGGGGATGCCGGCCAGTGGCTGCCGCTTGATCCGCCGGACGATGGGCGCGCGACGATTGGCGGCGTCGCCGCGTGTGGACTCGGCGGCGCACAGAGTTTGGGCTACGGCCTGCCGCGCGGCCATGTCCTCGGCATGCGCGTCGCGCTCGCGGACGGGCGCGTCGTCAAGGCGGGCGGGCGGGTCGTCAAGAACGTCGCGGGCTATGACATGTGCAAACTCTTCGTCGGCAGCCGTGGCACGCTCGGCGTGATTCTTGAACTGACATTTAAACTGCGTCCCCGCCCGGCGCGCGAAGCGACCGTGGTGGCGCGCGCCGTTGATTACGAATCGCTGCTGACCGTCGCGCACGCCGTCATCGCATCAGAACTGCTGCCTGTCGCCGTCGAGCTTCTTTCGCCGCGCATGGCGGCGGCAGTCGGTGTGACTGTCGATGAACACGAACACGCGCTGCTGATCCGATTCGCAGGCGCGGAGCGCACCGTTGATTACCAGATCGCGCGGGCGCATGAACTGTGCAAAGTTCCGAGCAGTCATGTCGAAGCGATGGATAACGACGCTCATCTTTGGAAAAATTTGGCCGCCGTGCCTCTGAATCAGGAGTCATTTTTAGTTTGGCGTGCGAGTGTCCAACCGAGCGAACTGAGCACGATGCTCAACAAAATTCACGTCGGTGAGAGTGGATTACGGCGCGATACGGCGCTGTGGCAAGTTGGCATCGGCGACGGGCGTCTGCGAGTGATTGAATGCGATGAAACGAAGCTGACCGAAAGTATTTCGTTCATTAAGAAACTAAGCTCAAAGGTCAACGAAGGCGGCGGGTCATTGATCGTGGAGAACGCCCCGTTTGCGATCAAAGAAGCGTTCGACTCGTGCGGCGCGGGCGGCGGAACTGCTGAATTGATGCAGCGGATTAAGCATCAACTCGACCCACAGAATTTATTCAGCCCTGATGCATGCACGCAACAGAGATTGAATCGTTGAGCGCAATCAAACCCGCGCTCATTTCCACGTTCTTTTCCATGCTCGTTTAGAGGAGGGCTGTGCCCTCCGGCGCGACTTGAGACGGAGGGCACAGCCCTCCTCTAAACGGTTGTATGCAAAATCCCTGTGCCTCGTACAGAAGATGCCTGAAACAAAACTCCAACTCGCTAGCGCTCTCGCGACCGAAGAAGGCAAGCTGCTCGCGTGCATTCACTGCGGCCTCTGCCTCGAAGCGTGCCCGACATACATTCACACCGGCGACGAGAACGACAGTCCGCGCGGGCGCATCTACCTGATGCGAGCCGTCGAAGAAAACCGGCTCAGTCTGTCTTCCAATTCATTCACGACTCATATTGATCGCTGCCTCGGCTGCCGCGCGTGCGAAAGCGCGTGCCCCGCCGGCGTGCAGTACGGCCAACTGCTCGAAGCCGCGCGTTCCGACATCGCCAACGGCGGAGAAAGGAAGGGTCTCACCGGCAGATTGACTCACTTCGTACTGCGCCGTGTGTGGCTGCACCCGTCGCGGTTGCGTCTGGCATTCACCCTGTCGCGGCTGATGCGTGACGCGCGCGTGCCTCGTCTGCTGTTGAAGACAAAGCTCACCCGACTCATCTCGCCGCGTTTGGAATTCGCGTTCGCGCTGCTAGACAGTTCTTCGCCGATCAAGTTAGAGGATGAGAACGCGATGACAGGCACCAAGGCTGCCGATGAGTTGCCGCTTGGTGGCGAACCGGCGCGTGCGGCGCTGTTCACCGGATGCGTGATGGAAGGACTGTTCGCGCGCGTCAACCGTGCGACGGCGCGCGTGCTCAAAGTGAATGGGTGCCGCACGAGCGCGCCCGCGCGTCAGGTCTGTTGCGGTGCGCTGCACGCCCACGCCGGCGACCTCGACGGGGCGCGCCAACTCGCGCGGCAGAACGTTGATGCATTCGAAGATGACCCGACCGCGCCCATCATCACCAACGCCGGCGGGTGCGGCGCGATGCTGGCTTCGTACGGCCACATCCTGGAACATGACGAGAAGTACGCGGCGCGGGCGCGAGCTTTTAGCGCGCGGGTGCGCGACGTGAGTCAGCAATTGGAAGTGACGGGCGCGCGTCAAGGAGCGGAGGTGGACGCGGGGCGCACGACTTACGATGCCTCGTGCCACCTGCTGCACGGGCAGCGCGCAAGCCTCGCGCCGCTCAAGATGTTGCGCGCGGTCACGGGGCTGGAGTTTAAGCCGCTCGACGGCAGCGACGTATGCTGCGGCGGCGCGGGCGTCTATAACCTGCTTGAGCCGGAGATGTCAGCGAAGGTGCTCGGCGAAAAGCTTTCACACATTAAAGACACGGGGGCGGAAACCTTAGCGACCGGCAACCCAGGTTGTCACATGCAGATCAGCGCCGGCGCCCGACTCACCGGACTTCCATTGCGAGTGTGTCATCCGGTCGAGTTGCTCGACGAGTCATACAGACGGGCAGGATTTTACGGCGCATCAGCGAATCGTCCCAGTGACTCACAAGCTTTCTCCCGTTCTATCCCTCACGATAACGGCAGCAAAGGTCGCGCGTCGCTTCCGGCCAATCTGGAAAATGAAAAGTGAAGCCGCTCTCCAACAGCTTACGTGGAACTACGCGACGACTTTTTAAAATCAGCTCTGTCTCAGTTCTTAAAATAATCGCGCCTATTTCCAGCATCCACCTTGTTGCCGGTAAACCGAGACCGACGTTCCATGCCTCCCTCAAAGCGCGCATGAAATCAGCGTTCGGCAATGGATTCGGAGCGGCGAGATTCACCGCTCCCGCAAGATCATCGTGTTCAATCAGCCAGTAGACCGCCCGCAAGAAGTCTTTGTAATGAATCCAGGACACGTATTGCCGACCGTTTCCGGAAGACCCTCCGAGGCCGTAGCGCACGAGACGTAGCAGCGTATCAAAGATGCCCCCGTCATCAGGACTCATCACCATTGCCGAACGCATCTTCACCTTGCGCGTGTGCGGCACGTCTGCCTCATCCACGGCTCGCTCCCATGATGTCGCCACGTCAATACTGAAACGCCATGTTTCGGGCACACCAAACTCTGTTCCGCCCAGCGTTCCGTTAACCTCGTCATTGGCAGCGTCAAAGCGGTGTGCGTAGATGGTGGCCGTGCTCATCTGTAGCCAGACACGGGGCGGGTGAATCGCGCGTTTGATCGCCTCGCCCACAAGTTGGGTTGATCGGATGCGCGATTCTTTGATGAGCCGGCGATTCTCCTGATTGTAACGACAGTTGACGCTGCGACCGGCGAGATTAATCACGGCATCCGCCCCTTCCAACTCCGCCGTCCAATCGCCAATGGTTTCCGCATCCCAAATCGCCGTGCGCCACGGCGCGTTTTTTGGCCGGCGGCTGAGAACCACCACATCATGCCCGTCCGCTTCAAAGGCACGCGCCAAAATTGTTCCGACTTGTCCGGTGCCGCCAGAAATCACTATTTTCATGCTCGCGCCGTTGTTCCTTTTGTGCCAGAAGTTCAACTACTCACGCGAAGCTGTGAATCAATATGTGTGCCGTGAGGTGAAGATCAAAGAGTATCAGCCTAACTGGATTGATAGGTTTGAGATTCGCTTCGTATGATGCAAATAGTTAAAGATTGATTCGCAGAACGCCACATCACAGACGTTATCGGAAATAAGATTTTAGAGTCGTTTTTCCCAAGACTTCCGTACCCAAATTGTTATCTCCGATAACGCCTATCAAGAATAAATTCTTCCTCGTAGCTTTTGCGTCGTTTCTTTGCGCTGAAACCGGCGAAGTTCGAAGGTGTCGCGGTCTGTGAAAATGTGGGCTTCCGCGCCTTTTCTTCTGGAACCACATATAGAAGCCAGTCGTAGATTCATAATGTTACGGAAATAATAAAACAATTTACTGAGGTGGAAAGATGACAACGTTGATTTTCGTC
>JACDEG010000406.1 GCA_013816505.1 Pyrinomonadaceae bacterium
TCTTCGTCACGCAACGTGACCAGATATTTCTTTTTCGGCATGATTGGTCTGGCTCCTATGGGGATAATGTCACCAGATTTTACCGGTTCAAAGAACATCCATCAACGTTACCGTGATGATCTACTAGGCATCAATCCGACGTACCGAAAATGGAATGGTAAAGGATCGCTTGTTTCGTTATGGGAGTATGTGGGCGGCGCGCGCACGGAGATGGAGCGTGCGCTGATGAGCCATTTGCCGTTTGCCCCGGCGGGGGTCGACAGAAGCTTTAACGAAGCACTGTGCTACGCGCTGTTCCCCGGTGGTAAGAGACTACGCCCGGTCATGACGCTGCTTGGCGCGGAGTTGGTTGGCGGTGACGCTGGCGAAGTGTTAAGCGCCGCGACCGCGGTCGAGTATGTGCATACCAGCTCGCTCATCTTCGACGATCTTCCGTGCATGGACAATGCCAGCGAGCGGCGCGGCCTCGAAGCTCTGCACCTGCGCTACAGCGAAAGCCTCGCGGTGCTGGTCGCACTAGCTCTCTTGAATACGTCTTATGGTTTGGTCTTTGAGCACCGTCACGCAACCCGGCGACAGAGCATTCAAGCTCACGCCGAATTGGTCGCCTGCATCGGCACCAACGGGATGGTCACCGGCCAGACCGTCGACCTTTCCGGTGCTGCGGGACGTGACGAGGGCGATGTTATCAGGAATCTTAAGACCTCGGCGCTAATGCGCCTGTCGCTGCGGCTCGGCGCCATTCTTTCCGGGGCTGACTCGCGTCAGCTCGCGGCATTGTCGCGGTTCGCTGAATTACTCGGCCAGGCATACCAGATCAGCGACGACGTGATTGATCTGGCGGAGGATGCGTCGTTTGTTGTCGGGGGGCGCGCGGCGACGCTGGCCATTGAGTGTGGCCCACGGGGAGCTAAGCTTCACCTCGCGCGGATGCTCGACCGGGCGAAGGGCGTGCTGCTCACCGAGTTCGGACGGAGTCGACCGGCGCTCGTACTCTGCGAGATGGCTGACTACATCGCTGGCCGCGAAGCATAAATCACTTGCTTCCATCTCTTCGTTTGTCGAACATGATGCGCCGCTCGTGCCTATTATTTCCATAACATGTCTCTCCGCGTAGAAACTTCGGTCATACCTGAATCCGCCCGACATGCCTCTGAGGTCGAGCGCGCTTACGAGTACTGCCGCCGAACGACGCGCACCCACGCCAAAAGCTTTTACTTCTGCGCGCAGTTCCTGCCGCGCGAAAAAAGGCGCGCCATCTATGCCGTCTACGCGCTGTGCCGCCACGTCGACGACGAGGTTGACGAGTTGACGGTGAGCGACGAGCAGGGAGCGCGCGCGGCGGTCGACCGTTGGCGCACCGAACTCGATGAGGTTTACCGGGGCGGATCGGGCGGCGCGTCGCCGGTGCTCATCGCGTGGCGCGACATGCTGGCGCACTACCGAATCAAACCGGAGTTGCCGCTCGAACTGATGCGCGGCGTGCTGATGGACACGTTTCAAAAGAGGTACGAAACGTGGGACGAACTGCGCGTCTATTGCTACCGCGTCGCGTCAGTGGTCGGATTGATGTCGTCGGAGATTTTCGGCTATCGCGAGCCGATCACGCTGAAGTACGCCGAAGACCTCGGCATCGCCATGCAGTTGACGAACATTCTCCGCGATGTCGGCGAAGACTTGGCGCTCGGACGCATCTACCTGCCGCGCGAAGACCTCGTGCATTTCGGCGTCACGGAGGATGAATTGGCGCGGGGCGAAGTGAATGATCGGTTCCGCGCGCTGATGGGATTTGAAGTCGCGCGGGCGCGCGGTTTTTATCATGAAGCCGAGAAGGGAATCCCGCTGCTTGAGCGTGACACAAGATTCACCGTCCTACTTGCGGCGCGTCTCTACGGGCGCATCCTGAACGAGATCGAGCGCGCCGATTGCGATGTCTTCACGCGCCGCGCCCACCTCTCGTTCGGAGCCAAACTCCGCGCCGCACCGCGCGTCTGGCGCGAAGCACGCCGGCTCTGACATTAAGAGGCCAGACGTCGGCGAAGCGTCATCCACATCGATGTGGACGGCGATGCCCGACCCTCGGCGGGCGACAGTTCGGACAAACTGATTGCGGGCGCGCGAAGCCTTCTGGTACGATGCGCCCGCTTTTCCGGAGCGAGACGCATCGCTCAAAAAAACTTTTGCCCACCCCTCCAAAGATAAATCGCATGCCCACAGATGAAAGTCGTCGCAGATTTCTCGGCACTGCCGCCGCCGGTGTTGGCGCGGTCGCCCTCGGCGCGGGAAGTGTCATGGCCGCTGGCGCCGCAAACAGCGAATTGCAGCAGCAGAATGAGGCTGCTGCGGGGCAGAGGCGGGCCGCCCCACCGCTCGCGATTGCCAGCGGCAACGGCGTTGCGGCGGTCACGAAGGCCGTCGAGGTGATGCGCGGCGGCGGCGACACGCTCGACGCGGTAGTGGCCGGCGTGGAGATCGTCGAGCTTGATCCGAAAGATAACTCGGTCGGTTACGGCGGGCTGCCAAACGAGCGCGGCGACGTCGAGTTGGACGCGAGCGTGATGCACGGGCCGACGCGACGCGCCGGGGCGGTGGCGGCGTTGCGTGGCGTGCGCACGCCGTCGAAGGTTGCGCGCGCGGTGCTTGAGCGGACCGATCATATTTTGATCGTCGGCCAGGGTGCGCGCGATTTCGCCAACGCGCATGGATTCGAAGACGTCAACCTGCTGACCGAAGAATCGCGTATCGCGTGGCTACGGTGGAAAGAAGGTTTGTCGGACACCGATAAGTGGGGACCGAGCATGAACGCCCCGGTGCCGGCCTCGCCCGCCGGGCAGAAGAAGTTGGTCGCCGAGCACCGGCGCGCGACCTTCAGGCTCGCCGAAGATTATGCTCGCGGTGACGACCGACGGCGCGACGACATCCTCGCGTGGGCCGCTGAGGTAGCCGCTAAACCCCCGACCGGAACCATTAACTGCCTGGCGCTCGACGGTACTTTCGACATCAGCGGCGTGACGACGACCAGCGGTCTGGCGTGGAAGATTCCGGGACGGGTGGGCGATTCGCCGTTGATTGGCTGCGGTCTGTACGTCGATAACGAGGTCGGGGCGGCGGGGTCGACGGGCCGGGGCGAAGAGGTCATTTATATCAACGGCGCGCGCACCGTCGTCGAGTACATGAAGCGCGGGATGCCGCCCCAACAGGCGTGCCTCGAAGCGCTGAAGCTGATCGCCGCCCGCTATGGCAACGACCACGGGAAATTGAAGGAGATCGACGTCAACTTTTACGCTTTGAATAAACGCGGCGAGTTTGCCGGGGCGGCCATTTGGAGCCACTCCGTCAACAGTCGGGGCGTGCGCCGCCGTCCCCAGTTCGCGGCAGACGACGGTAAAGGAGGGCGTCTGCTTGATAGCGCGTATCTTTTTGAGCGTCGTCCCTGAAGGCGAAATGTGTGCGGCCGAAGGCAGTTCGCGCCGCCTTCCGCAATGAAAATGCCGCGCAAATCAACAGTTTTAAGTAAATGTTTGTTGACACGGATCAGCCTTTCGTGTAAAAAGGCGGAGTCTATTGAAGCCCACCGTGGCGCTCATGCCAGTTTTTCCAAATGAGATGGTCCGTACGGGGCTATGAATCCTTGAGACGGGTTGGCGAGATAAACAAACAAATCGTCTCCAAAGCAAGTCTTTACTAAAAAGATTTGCGGCGCGCTCTCTCAATTTTGAATGTTTCACTTACGGGAGGAGAAGTAATGATCAGCAGAACTTGGAGCCGAACGCCCATCGCGTTGACCCTTGCGTTTGCCATCTTGAGCACGTACTCGATGGTTTCGTTAGCGGCGCAGGGACAGACAGGGCCTTCGGGCGACCTGTCAGTTGTCGGCGAAGTCTCCGTCAATGGCGCAAAGGCCATTTCCGGTGCCACCGTTTTCTCGGATAGCACCATCACCACAGCGCAGAATTCGAGCGCCGTCGTTAGCCTCGGCAAATTGGGTCGAGTCGAACTTTTGCCGAACTCAAGCCTTAAAATCAATTTCACAGACGCAAGCATTGCGGGTTCACTCGACGCCGGTCGCGTCCGCCTTTCGACGCCTTCCGGTGTGACCGCCAACGTTACGACCAAAGACGGTTCGGCGATTGCCGACAGCAGCCAACCGAACGTGTTCCTTGTTGACGTCGAGTGCGGCAACACAGTTATCAACACACAGACCGGGCGCGTCGAACTGCGCGCGGGCACTACCGCCAAGCAGATCACCGCCGGCAACCAGGACGCAGCGGGTCAAGCCGCTCCGGGCACGCGCTGCACACGCTTAGCGACGCCGGGTATGAAGGGTATCGGCGGCGGCGCGCTGGCGGCCCTGCTGTTGGCTGCGGGCGGCGCCATCGCGGCGGCTATCATCGCGGCTTCCAGCGATGATGAGTTCCAATTCGGCGGCTCACCAATTGTCATCAGCCCAAGCCGTTAATCCCCGCCACAGATCAAGTGTGGGGCTTGTGTCGGCTAGTCGCACAGGCTGGATTTCAAGGTCTATTGAGACTATCATCTTGCGGGTCACGCGACGTCAAAAGCGCGTGACCCGCAAGTTTTTGTCTGCACTCTTATCATTTACAGTGAAAGGTTAGTCTAAGCGAATGCACATTGCTGTTATTGGGACTGGCTACGTCGGTCTGGTCACCGGGGCCTGCTTCGCCGAGTTTGGCGTGAACGTCACGTGTGTGGATGTTAATGCTGAGAAAATTGCGCGCCTCAACGATGGGGTGATGCCGATCTATGAACCCGGCCTCGATCAAATTGTCTTGAAGAACGCTCAGGCCGGGCGACTACGCTTCACCACTGAATTGCGCGAGGCAGTCGAACAATCGCTCGTTATCTTTCTTGCGGTCGGCACACCGCCGCGCGAGGATGGTTCAGCCGACATGCAGTACGTGGAAGAGGCGGCGCGCACCGTCGCCAAACATATGAACGGCTATAAAGTGATTGTCACCAAATCGACAGTCCCGGTTGGCACTGGCGAGCACTTGCGGCGGACCATTCGCGAGCATCAGGTTCGGCACACCAATTTCGGCATTGTGTCGAACCCGGAGTTTTTAAGGGAGGGGGCGGCCATTGACGACTTTATGCGCCCCGACCGTGTCGTGATCGGCAGTCGCGATGAAGAGGCCATCGCCATCATGCGCGATCTTTACCGCCCGCTTTATCTGATCGAGACACCGTTCGTCGTCACCTCCGTCGAAGCGGCAGAGTTAACTAAATATGCCGCGAACGCATTCCTCGCCACTAAAATCTCTTTCATCAACGAAATCGCACAACTGTGCGACAAGATCGGCTGCGACGTTCATGACGTGGCGCGGGCCATCGGGATGGACAACCGCATCGGTAGAAAATTCCTTCATCCGGGGCCGGGCTTCGGCGGGTCGTGCTTTCCAAAAGACACGCAGGCGCTCGCCTCCGTCGCCAAGGCCTTCGATGCCGACTCGTTAATCGTCGACGCGGTGATCGAAGTCAACCGGCGTCAGCGCGCGGCGATGGTTCCGAAGATCGAGCGACTCGTCGGTGACTTGTCCGGCAAGACCGTCGCGATGCTGGGCCTTTCTTTCAAACCGGAGACGGACGACATGAGGGAGGCCCCGTCGGTTGACATCATCAAGGAACTGCTTGCTAAGGGGGCGATAGTGCGGGCCTATGACCCGGTCGCAATCCCGCAGTCGCAGCTTGTCCTGCCGGACATTGAGTATGCTAAGGACGAGTACGCCGCCGTCGAAAAAGCCGACGTGCTGGTGTTCATGACGGAGTGGAATCAGTTCCGCGCGCTCAACATGGAGC
>JACDEG010000407.1 GCA_013816505.1 Pyrinomonadaceae bacterium
TCAAGCACCTGATACAGAGCGAGTCGAAACGACGCGCAAGACGAAAGTAGTTGAAGACGATAGCGGTGAAAGCTCGCTCGTCGAAACATCGAGCGAGCGACGCGCGCGCGTACCCTTCAGAGCTAATCGCACATGGTTAATCGTCGGAGCGGTTGCGCTCGTGGCGTTGCTCGCCATCGCATTTCTGGGGTCGCGCAGTAGCCGCAACGCGGCGACGAATGAACAGCCAGGTGCCGCCGCAGGTGGACACACAGGCGAACACGCGGGCGAAGAAGCGGGCAGCGAGGTTCGCCTTGAACCCGAAACGCTCGCTTCCGCCAATCTCGAATACGAAGGCGTCACGCAGCGTCCGGCAGTCGCGCTGCTTCGTGTCACCGGCACAATCGAGCCGAACCCGCGCGGAACGCAAGCTGTGACGCCGCTTGTCGGCGGGCGCCTCGAACAGGTCTATGTCGCGGTTGGTGATCGTGTCGGCGCAGGCAGCGTACTGGCGACCATCGCATCGCCCCAAATCGCGCAGATGCACGGCAAATTGCACGAAGCGCAAACGGCATACGAATTGGCTGAGCGTAATCTCGCTCGCGTGCAGCGGGCGGAGAATCGCGTTGCTGTCCTTTCCGCGAAAGCGCGACTCGACGAAGCGGAAGCGACATTGCGGCGCACCCGACGGCTCGTCGAACTCGGCGCAGGTGCGGGTCGTGACCTCATCGCCGCCGATACCGTGTACCAGACCGCGAAAGCGGATTACGACTTCCAAAGCAACATCTCACTCAACCGTGAACTGCAAGAAGCGCAAGCAGCGGTCGAGACGACGCGCGTTGATGTCGGACACATCCGCGATGAGATGCGTGCGTTCGGCGCACCCGTCCCGGAAGGCGAGCGCGACGACCATCGCCGCAACACATCGCTCGTCACCGTGCGCGCTCCCGCGTCCGGCATCATTACCGAGCGGACAGTGAATTCCGGCGCCGGCATCGAAGCCGGAAGATCGCTTTTTACCATCTCGAATCTCTCAAGCGTCTATGTCATCGCCAACGTGCCGGAAGCACAGATCGGAACATTACGGGTTGGCACGCCCGCCGAAATACGCTCTGCCGCGCTCGGAGACGCGTTGATGCGAGGAAGTGTTAGTTACATAGACCCGCAACTGGACGAAGCGACGCGCACGGCGCGGGCGCGGATGGAAGTCTCTAATCCCGGTGAACGTCTCAGAGCAGGCATGTTCGTCGAAGTCGGTTTCCAAACCACCACTGGCGCGAGTGTGGAGGAAGAATTAGTTGTGCCTACGTCAGCTATTCAGCGCATTCAGAACAAAGCAATCGTCTTCGTTCCAAAGGAAGACGAGCCGGGCGCGTTCGAGGTGAGAGAAGTCGAAGTCGGCGGTGAATCGGACGGCTACGTGCGCGTGCTTGAAGGTTTGAAGATGGGCGAACGAGTCGTCACGCGCGGCAGTTTCACCTTGAAGACACAAATGCAAAAAGCGGAGGTGGGCGACGATGACCACTGACCATAAGCAGTCGCTTACAAGTTAGCTACGACGAAAGAAGATTTTTATGATTGACGCACTAATTCGCTTTGCCGTGAACCAACGCCTGCTCATACTGCTGATGGTTGCGATCATGATCGGCGCAGGTGTTTACAGTCTCAGGAACTTACCCGTTGATGCCGTTCCCGACGTGACGAACGTACAGGTGCAAGTCCTGACCGCCGCACCTTCGCTCGCGCCTTTGGAGATTGAACGGCAGATAACTTTTCCCGTCGAAATTGCTATGAGCGGATTGCCGGACATCGAAGAAATCCGCTCCGTCTCGAAGTTCGGGCTTTCAGCCGTGACCGTCGTTTTCGACGATTCGGTTGACACCTACTTCGCTCGTCAGCTTGTGCTTGAAAGGCTCTCGCAAGCGCGTGAACAAATTCCGTCGAATATCGGTTCGCCGGAAATGGGACCCATCTCAACCGGCTTAGGCGAGATTTATCAATACGAACTTCGTGCCGTGCCTGGAAGCAAGTACGACGCGACGGCGCTTCGCACGATTCAGGATTGGAGCGTGCGTCGTCAGCTCTTGGGCGTTCCCGGCGTCACGGAAGTCAACAGCTTTGGCGGGTTTGAGAAGCAGTATCAAATCAGGCTCGATCCGACGAAACTCCAATCCTACCGACTCTTGATACGCGACGTGCTCGAAGCTGTCACGCGCAACAACGCGAACGTCGGCGGCGCGTACCTTGAGAAGGGCGCGGAGCAGTATCTATTGCGCGGCATCGGACTGGTCGAAAACGCCGAAGACATCAGAAATATCGTCGTCAAGACAGGCAAAGAGGGCGTGCCCGTCTATGTTCGCGACGTCGCCGAAGTGACGACAGGCGCGACCGTCAGACAAGGCGCGGTGACAGCGGACGGTGAAGGTGAAATCGTCGCCGGAATCGCGATGATGCTGAAAGGCGAAAACTCGCGCACCGTTGTCGAGCGCGTTAAAGAGCGTATCACTGAGATCAAAAAGACCTTGCCGAAAGGCGTTGAACTCATCCCGTTCTACGACCGCGCGGAACTCGTCAACCGCACTATTGGCACGGTCGAGAAAAACTTAATCGAAGGCGCGCTGCTCGTCATCGTCGTGCTGATTTTGCTCTTAGGCAACTGGCGCGGTGCGCTGATCGTGGCAACCATCATCCCGCTCTCAATGCTCTTTGCGGCGATTCTGATGCGCGTCTTTAACGTCTCCGGAAACTTGATGAGTCTTGGTGCGCTCGACTTCGGGCTGATCGTTGACGGCGCGGTGGTGATGGTCGAAAACACCATCCGGCGCAGAGCAGCCGCGCAGGAACACGGGTCACACGAACCGCCGGAGCGCACGATTCTCGATGCTTGTATTGAGGTCGGACGACCTGTAGTGTTCGCCGTCGCCATCATCGCTATCGTCTATCTGCCGATACTTTCCCTGACCGGCATCGAAGGCAAGATGTTCAAGCCGATGGCACTCACCGTCGTCTTCGCGCTCCTCGGTTCGCTCATCCTTTCGCTCACTTACGTTCCGGCGATGATGACGATTCTCTTGCGCGGACATGTTTCGGAAAAAGAGAGCTTCATCATCCGCTTTGCCAAGCGGCACTACCGTCCTTCGCTCGCGTTCGTGAGCGTCTATCGCGCGCAAGCCTTAGCCGTTGCCACCATGCTCGTCATCATCAGCGGCATCATGTTCCCGTATCTGGGCTCGGAGTTCATTCCACGCCTTGACGAGGGCGCGCTGGCGATTGAAGCCCGGATGCTTCCGAGCATATCGCTCACGCAGTCCGTCCGCACTTTCACCGAAGCCGAAAAGGTGCTGCGACGATTCCCCGAAGTAACGAAGGTAGTCACCAAGATCGGGCGTGCCGAAGTCGCCACCGATCCGATGAGCATTGACGCCGGTGACGTGTACATTGAGCTCAAACCACATTCCGAGTGGACGACCGCACAAACCTCCGAAGAGTTGGTCGAGAAGATGTCAGCAGCATTAGAGAAGGAAGTGCCGGGCGGCGCCTCCTTCGGCTTCTCGCAGCCGATTCAATTGCGAGTCGCGGAACTTATCTCCGGCGTGCGCTCAGATGTTGCCATCAAATTGTTTGGCGACGACCTCGACGTTCTAAAAGAAACGGCAGACAAGATCGCTGCCGCTGTGTCGAAGGTGCGCGGTGCGGAAGATGTAAAGACGGAAACGACTACCGGCTTGCCTCAACTGCAAGTCAAAGTTGACCGCGCGGCGGTCGCCCGTTATGGGTTGAACGTCGAAGATGTCAACGACTTGGTTGAATCAATCGTCGCAGGTAAAGATGCCGGGCAGGTCTTTGAAGGCGAACAGCGTTTCAACATAGTCGTGCGCCTCAACGAAAGTGCGAGTCGGGATATTGATTCAATCAAAAACCTTCTGGTGGCTGCGCCGAACGGCGCAAGGCTGCCGCTCGCGCAACTCGCCGACATCGCGCTCGTCGAAGGTCCGGCGCAAATCTCGCGCGAGGACACACGCCGGAGAATTGGCGTCGAACTCAACGTGCGCGGGCGCGACATCGGCAGCTTCGTCGAAGAAGCGAAAACTGTCATCGCTCGCGACGTGCAGATTCCGTCCGGCTACTACCTCACTTGGGGCGGGCAGTTCGAGAACCTTGAGCGTGCTTCGGCGCGGTTGTTAATCGTCGTGCCGCTCGCACTCTTTCTGATCTTCGTGCTGCTCTTTTCGACGTTTGGCTCCGTCAAGCAAGCACTCCTGATTTACACCGGCATTCCGTTCGCCATCGTCGGTGGCATCTTCGCCTTGTTCCTGCGCGGGATGCCGTTCTCAATCTCGGCGGGCGTCGGGTTCATCGCGCTCTTTGGTGTCGCCGTGCTGAACGGCGTCGTGATGGTCAGCTATATCAACCATCTGCGCGAGGAAGGAAAGTCGGTGACAGACGCCGTGAGGGAAGGTGCGCTGACGCGCCTCAGGCCGGTGCTGATGACCGCGCTCGTCGCCAGTCTCGGCTTCATCCCGATGGCGTTAGGGTCAGGTGCGGGCGCGGAAGTGCAACGCCCGCTCGCCACGGTCGTCATCGGTGGGCTTGTCACCTCGACTTTGCTGACGTTGTTCTTGCTGCCGACGCTCTACGGTTGGTTCGTGCGTGAACAGAGGCGAGGAGAATAAACGAGAAGGATGTGGTTAAACTATGGCACGGCTCAAAGTTCAGGTAGCTGATTCAAACGCGCCCTCTCTCGTCTTGGTGTGATGACTGATTTTCATCACACCGAGACGCTCGCCGTTCAATTTAACCCACTAAAACAGCGACGGCTGATCTTCCAGTTCATCCGGCTCGATTGTCGACTGACCGAGCAGACGCTTCAGCTTGTTCGCGCTCGCCGGCGCGTGTCCTTCGTAGAAATTACTAAAGTAAGCATCCACGCGTGTCACGCGCTCGCCGAGACGCGCGATCACCTCGGCCCACGCGCGCAGGTTCGAGTCCTGTGGCCGCTGCACGATGTCGAAGCGCGTCAGGTCGCGCTCGCCCATCCAGCGCACGTAGGCGAAGTCCGCCGTCAGACTATCGACGAGCCGCCACACACGCTCACGCGCGACCCACGGCCCTTCGACCAGCGCGAGCGCGACGTTGTAGCGACCGAGCAACTCCATCACACTTTCATCAAACCATCGGCCGTCGCGGAACTCGACGCCGAAGCGTATATCGCGCGGCAGTAGCGGCAGAAACTCGGCGAGCGCGCGTGTGTTCTCCGGCCACGCTTCGAACTGCGGCGGCAACTGAATCAGTACCGAGGCCAACTTGTTCTCAAGTCGCCGCGCGCGATCACAGAAGTCCGCCAGGATTTCCGCCGCGCCGCTTCCGCGCAGGGCATGTTCATGTGTGATGTCGCGCGGCAGCTTTAACGAGAACGTGAATCCGTCGGGCGTGCGCGTGTGCCACCCGTCGACGGTCGAAGCGGACGGCACGGCGTAGAACGTCGAGTCTACTTCGACCGACGTGTATGCGCGCGCGTACACGTCGAGCATCCCGGCGGCGCGTGTGCTGCGCGGATAAAATACCTGCACGCCACCCGCCGCCGTCACCCAGTCGTCGTAGTTCCAGCCCTGACAGCCGACCCGGACGTTCGCAACTTGTTTGGATAAGGTCATACGATCATTCGGCGAGAATCTAAACGCGGCAGACAATTATTTGGATGATGCCGAAGGCGCGCGATTCGACGCTGACGGTGCGGAGTCCGGCGCGGCGTGCTTCGTCGGCGGTGCGGCGATTGAAGTGGTCGTCGAACAGCGCGACGGTGAAG
>JACDEG010000034.1 GCA_013816505.1 Pyrinomonadaceae bacterium
TCTCAGAGCAGCGCGGACAGGTCGTGGTGCTGTTGTTCTATCCCGGCGACGAGACGCCGATATGCACGCGGCAGATGTGCTCGGTGCGCGACCGCTGGAAGGATTACGCGGCGACCGGGGCAGAGGTGGTCGGCATCTCGACCGACTCGGCGGAGTCGCACCGCAAATTCGCGGAGCATCACGGACTCCCTCTGCGCCTGTTGTCGGACACGGGCGGCACGGTCGGCAGAGCGTACGGCGTCCGCTCGATTATCCCCGGGCGGACGGCGCGGGCAGTATTCGTCGTCGATGCGCGCGGTCAAGTCAGTTATCGCAACACGCGGGCGCTCGTCGGCCTGTTGCTGCCGCCAAAGGATGACGAGACTATCGCTGCCATTAGAAAAGCGTTGAAGCGTGCGGGATGATAGGTATCAAGGCAAATGTAAAAAGGTAAAAGGCAAAAGTGAGAGCCACCGAGGAACAGATGTGAGATGTGAAATGCTGAATGTTAGTCAAGATAGGCAGATGTGCTGTCCAGCATCTGACATCTGACATCTAGTTCATGCATTATTTTTGCCGAGGAGGTTTTTAATCATGTCCGAAAAGTTTAAGTGCAAACGGTGTGAGCAGAAGCGGCCGGCACTCGGCTACGCGCCGATCCCGACGGAACTAGGTCAGCGGATCGGGGCGGAAATCTGCCAGCCATGCTGGGCGGAGTGGCTGGCGAAGCAGAACATGCTGATTAACCACTACGGCCTCGACCTGACCAGCCCCGACACGCACGAGTTCCTGTTCGACAACATGCAGGGCTTTTTCTTTAACGACGGGAAGCTCGCGAACATCGACACGACACAGGAAGGCTCGGTCAAGTGGTGAGATGACGGGTAATTTGACCAGAGTCAGTTGAGAATCAATTGAAGTCAACTATTGGCAACCTCTCGCCGACGGGTGTTCGACTCTCGGACTCTGACTGACTGTTAAGGCGACACGGCGCGGCGAGCCGTCAGTGTCGATTTTGGTCGGGCGCAAGTCGAATGGGCTTGAAATTTAGTAGTGATGACCGGCGCTTCATCGCTGTTGATAACGCAGATTGTGGCTTGCTTCTCTTGTAAATAACTGTTTAATATCTGCGCCGTCGCCAATGTCAACCCGCGTCGTCCCGACGTGAGATTTGTTAAGCGGGGCGCGGCGCGCCGTTTGCAAAGACATCTCACGATCCGCTTTCAAACGATGGCACTGAGTTTCATGGGGAAACGATCACATTTTCACAGGAGAAGATAATGAACAGAACGAAGATTGCAGCATTAGTGGCAGGCACAGCACTCGCCGCGTTAACTGTCGGCTGTTCCGACACGGCCAACACAAACACAACGGTCGCGAGCGCCAACACGGCAAACAGCAACGTCGCCGTGGTTTATAACAACAACGGCAACTCGCCGGGCGTTGTCGCGACGACTAACGCCAATCGCATGCGCAACTACAATACCCGCGCTGACTACGAGAGAGACGACCGGACATACCGCGATGAGGTCAAAACCTCCGGTGACAGCATCGGTCAGAGTATCGAGGACGGATGGATTCACTTCAAAACGAAAACTTCGCTGGCGACGGTCGACGACCTGCGGGATTCAACGATCAACGTTGACGTAAATAACGGCGTCATCACCTTGCGCGGCTCGGTTGCCAGTCAGGCACATGTCGCCGCCGCTGACAAGGCAGCGAAGGCTATTGACGGTCAGAAGGGTGTCAAGAATCAACTCAAAGTTGCAGCCGTCGGCGTCGGCAACGCTAACATGGGCGCCCGCAGTGCTAATGCGAACCGAAACTAAAGACGGCAGGAAGCAGACTCCGGGGCGTGCCCGGAGTTTGTCTTAATATAAGCCCAACCATCGCTAGTTGAGACTTCACGATTGACGAAGGGGTGTTCGCTGCTTCATGCAAGTCAGCGCACCCCTTCTTCGCGTCTCGGTCATACTCGAAGGTGACAGGTAAATCGTAACAGGTGACAGGGAAAGCAAACATCATGGGCTGGTGGAATTCTTTTTGGAGCCAAAATGTTTCCTCATCCACCATCCAACAGTATTGCCGTATAGTTGCCACTCCCGCTCTTCATCTTGTCACCTGTCACTTGTCACCCGTCACGTTTGAGTGAATACGATTCCGGCAAAAGCCTAACGTCAAAGACGAATATCTATGCGCGACCTTCGCCCGAATTTTCTACTCGTACTACTCATCGTCTCGGCGGTGTCGATTTGTCCGCGCCTGATGAATTCAACGGTGCGAGCGCAGCAGCAGCAACGCAGCGCGATTGACACCTACGCGATTACCAACGCGCGCGTCGTAACCGTTTCCGGCCCCGTCATCGAGCGCGGCACAGTGCTGATCCGTGACGGTCTGATTGCGGCGGTCGGCGCTAATGTCAACGCGCCCGCCGACGCCCGCATCATCGACGGCGCTGGTCTGACTGTTTATCCGGGGCTGATCGACGCCAACACGTCGCTTGCCATCCCTCGCCCGACGCCGCCCGCGACGCCCGGAAGCGAGGCGACCGCCGCGCCCTTCGCGGATTTTCTCGGACCGCGCACGCCGCCCTCCGCCATGTCGCCGAACTCGACGCAACTGCCGGGGCTGCAACCTGAGATTCTGGCGGCGGACATTATCCGCCCCGGTGGCGAGCAGATCGAAGCGGCACGCAGCGCCGGGATGACGGCGGCGCTGACCGCCCCGCGCGGCAACGTCTTTCCCGGTCAATCAGCATTAATCAACCTTGCGGGCGACACGCCACAACAGATGATCGTCGCGACGCCCGTCGCGCTGCACGTCGGCTTCACGCCGCTCGGCACCGGACAGTATCCGGGTTCATTGATGGGAGTCATCGCCTCGATCCGGCAAATGCTTCTCGACGCGCAACGCTATCGCGAAGTGAATGCGATTTACAACCGCAACCCGCGCGGCGTGCGGCGTCCCGGACCGGACAAGTCTCTGGCGGCATTGCTGCCGGCACTCGCGCGGCAGATGCCAATCGTCGTGCAGGCGGAGCGCGAGCGCGAAATCATCCGCGCCCTCGATCTTGCGCAGGAGTTCAATCTGCGCTTGATCATCGCCGGCGGGGCCGAAGCGTGGAAGGTGACGGATCGCCTGCGCGCGTTGAACGTCCCCGTGCTGCTTTCGCTGAACTACCCGCGCCGGACGACGGCGCAACTTCCGGAAGCCGACCCCGACCCGTTGCGCGTGCTGCGCGAACGTGCGGAGGCGCCGCGCACCGCCGGCAAGCTCGCGACAGCCGGCGTCGCGTTCGCCTTTCAGTCCGGCGAGATGACGAGCATCGCTGACTATCTGACGAACGCGGCGAAGGCAATTGAGAACGGTCTCGCGCGCGCCGAAGCGCTCCGCGCCATGACGCTGCGCCCGGCGGAGATTTTGGGCGTCGCCGACCGCCTCGGCAGTATCGAAGTGGGTAAGATCGCCAACCTGACGGTGACGCGCGGCGACATCTTCGCGCGCGACCGGCACATCGCGCACGTCTTCATCGACGGCCGCCCGGTGGAACTGAAGGTCGCGACAACGCCACCCGCCGCCGGCGCCAGCGGTACAGTTAACGTCGGCGGCACGTGGTCGCTCGAAGTAACCACCGGCGCGGGCGGCGCGCCGCAGCCGGTCTCCGTGACGCTCATGCTGCAACAGCAGGGCGAACGGCTGAGTGGCTCGATCCAGGGGCCGCTCGGTTCCAACCCGATTGCCAACGGCGCGCTCGGCGCGGGCGGCGAAGTGCGTTTCACCGTCCCCGTCACGGACGCCACACAGACCAACGAGGCGACGTTCACCGGCACCGTCACCGGCAACACGATGCGCGGCACGATGCAAATCGTCGGACGCCCATCCGGTTCCTTCACCGGCACAAGGCCGCAGTAGAGTCTGGAGTCTGAAGTCTGGAGTCAAAGCAGATTCCGGACTCAATCCTCAAGACTTCAAGACTCCAGACTCCAAACTGTTGACTTCAGACTTCAGTTTTTTGACTCCAGACTTTTAAAGTAAATCATGATGGGACAAACAATCAGATTGATGACTATGATGGTGTTGATGGTGGCCATCGGCGCGGGCGGTGTCGAAACAGCAGCGCAGAATCAGCGGAGTGGCGCGCAGAGCGGCGTGCGGGGCGGCGTATCGAGCAATCAACAGCGGGTCGCTGCGGGCGAAACTTTGATTCGCAACGCGACGGTTTTGACCGTCTCGCGCGGCACGCTGCCGAACACGGACGTGCTGCTGCGGGACGGGAAGATCGCCGCCGTCGGCCAGAATCTAAAAGCCGGGGACGCGGCGCGCGTGATCGATGCGACCGGCAAGTTCGTGATGCCCGGAATCGTCGATGCGCACTCGCATTCGATGATGGATGCGGTCAACGAATTGACGCTGTCGGTGACTTCGATGGCGCGCATTCAGGACGTGCTGAACCCGACGGACGTTGATTTGTACCGCGCGCTCGCGGGCGGCGTGACGGCGTTGAATCTGCTGCACGGCTCCGGCAACGCCATCGGCGGCCAGAATACCGTGGTCAAGATTAAGTACGGCCGTCCCGTCGCGGAATTCATTTTTCCGGGAGCGCCGCCGGGCATCAAGTTCGCTCTCGGCGAGAACCCGAAACGCTCGAACGTCACGGTCGTCCCAGGCCGCCCGCGCCGCTATCCGGCGACACGGATGGGTGTCGCCGAAGTGATCCGCGACGCCTTCACGCGGGCGCGCGACTACCAGCGCGGATGGGACGAGCATCGCGCGGCGGCGAAGCGCGGCGACAAGAACTTGATTCCGCCACGCCGCGATTTACAACTCGAACCGCTGGTCGAAATCCTCGAAGGCAAGCGACTCGTGCATGCGCACTGCTACCGCGCCGACGAGATTCTGATGCTGCTCAGTATCGCCGACGAATTCGGCTTCAAAATCAAAACGCTGCAACATGTGCTCGAAGGCTACAAGGTCGCCAAAGAAATTGCGCGGCACGGCGCGGGCGCGTCGCTCTTCGCCGACAACTGGGCATACAAGGTCGAGGCATATGACGCGATACCCTATGCCGCGGCGATTCTGATGCGCGCCGGTGTCAACGTCTCGCTCAATTCGGATTCGGACGAACGCGCGCGGCGCTTGAACATCGAGGCCGCAAAGATGATGAAGTACGGGGGCCTGTCGGAAGAAGAAGCGTTGAAGCTAATCACCATCAACCCGGCCATGCAACTCGGCGTCGAAGCGCGCGTCGGCTCAATCGAAGTTGGGAAGGATGCCGACCTCGCCATCTGGAACGGCCACCCGCTGAGCGTCTATTCGCGCGTCGATGCGACCTTCGTCGACGGCGAAGTCTTCTTCGACCGTGAGCAGGACATCACCCGCCGACCGACGCTTGAACGCGAGCGGCAGCAACTCGAACAACTCGAAGCGAATCGTCCACCCCCGCAGGGCGGCGCACCGCCATCCGTGCCGCGCGAACGCCGCCCGGCCTACGGCCACGACGATGACGTTTGGGACGGAGGCGACGACCACCGATGATTAACCAAAAGCATTTCACCGCCGCCACAAAATTAAGAGGGTTGCTGCTGCTCGCCGCGCTGCTGCCAAGTCTCGCTTCAGTCGCCGAGGCGCAGCAGACCGGCAGCGTCACGGTGCGGACGATGAGCACGCCGACGAGCATCTTTGTCATTCGCAACGCGCGGATCGTCACCGTCAGCGGCGCGGACATCGACAACGGCACGTTGATCATCCGCAACGGGCGCGTCGAAGCAGTCGGCGCGGCTGAGAGTGTCTCCGCTCCGGCGGGCGCACAAGAGATCGACGCGCGGGGCCTGTCGGTCTACCCCGGCATGATCGACGCGGCCACCAATTTAGGACTGCTTGAGATCGGCGCGGTCGCGGCAACTGTCGACACGACCGAAGTCGGCGACATGAACCCGCACGCGCAGGCGCTCGTCGCCGTCAATCCGCATAACGCGAGCGTCGACGTGACGCGCGTCGTCGGCGTCACGAACGTTGTCACGATGCCGCTCGGCGGGGTCATCTCCGGTCAGGCCGCCATTATCAACTTGAACGGCACGACGCCCGGCGAGATGGCCGTCACCCCTTCTGCCGCGCTGGTCATCGACTTCCCGCGCGCCGCCGGCGGAGCCGGGTTTTTCTCGCAACCACAGCCACCCAATCTGACGGAGACGATTCAGACACGCGACCGGCAGATCGAGCGCCTCCGCAACATGCTGCGCGACGCTGAAGCCTACGGACGGGCGCACGACGCTTACCGGAACGATTCGCGCCTGCCGCGCCCCGATGTGAACACCACGCTCGCGGCGCTTGTGCCATTTGTGCGCGGCGAGCGGCCCGTGATGTTCCGCGCCGAGCGCGAGCGCGACATCCGCGCCGCCGTGCGCTTTGCCGACGAAATGAAACTCAAACCGATCATCATCGGCGGCAACGAGGCAGCGCAGGCGGCCCCTCTGCTGAAGGAGCGCGACGTGCCGGTGATTCTGACCGGCACGCTTGACCTTCCGCCCCGCGAGGACGATCACTACGACGTGCTCTATGAGAACGCAGCGAAGTTGCAACGGGCGGGTGTGCGCTTCTGCATCTCGACCGGCGACACCGGCGCGCAGGTTCGCGACCTGCCGTTCCACGCCGGGATGGCCGCCGCCTTCGGACTGCCACGCGCCGAAGCGCTCAAAGCGGTAACGCTCTACCCGGCGCAAATCATGAACGTCAGCGACCGCCTCGGTTCCATCGAACCTGGCAAAACCGCCAACCTCGTCATCACAGATGGTGACCTTCTCGAAGCTCGCACCAACGTCCGGTATCTTTTCATCGAGGGACGCCAAATTCCTCTCGTCAGCCGGCACACGGAACTCTACGATCAGTTCAAAGACCGCAAGTAAACTCACTCCATCAACACGTAATTCGAAGCGGCGGCCAGACATTCTTGCCTTGGCCGCCGTCTTCGCGCACCCGCCCTGCCCTCGCTTTCAGTCCGCGCTTAACATTTCATACACAGTCCGTTAACTTTCTGATAACATCCGGCCAATGGCAATTTCCTCTTGAATGCCAGGCGTCCTAAGTCTCCTCCCGTTGCCAAACTGGCGTTGCTTTTCGCGGCCAGGAAAGGGGGTCGATAGTGAACACCAATTCAGAAACGAGCATCAACCGGCGTCCGACGTTCAAAGTCGGAGGCAAGGTCGGAGGAATGGTCTGGCTTCTCATTCTCATTTGCGTCCTGCCGGTCCACGCTAACCAGCACGCCAACCCAAAAGTAAACAGCGTCGTCTGTCGACCTGACCTGCCGGCCACACATCGCCATGAGATTGTCGAGCGGTTGCGCGAGATTACGGGCTGGCGCGATCTTCATTTCGATAAACACGGCTCGCTGCATTCCGGCGGCGCACACTCCGGCGGTTCGGCGATGGCGCGCGAATTACTCGCGGCGGCAATCTCCGGTGAGCAATTATTGATTTTGGAAGACGCCAGTGGCCGCCCCGACGTCGCGTTCTGCCGCGTGGTCGAAGGCCGATGGATCAAAGATGAAGCGTCCAGGCCGCCCGCCCACATCGTGCTGATCGACTTTGCCGACTTCACACGCGTTACCGGTGACCGCGACGCGCTCGCGGCCTTCAATGTCGGGTGGGGCGTGCTGCACGAGATTTCGCACGTCGTCCACGACTCGCTTGACCCAAAGCATCCGGGCGAGGTCGGCAACTGTGAACACTTGATTAACCGCATGCGGCGGGAGTGTGATCTGGCGGAGCGCGCCGAGTATTTTTTTACATTCTACCCCGGCGCGCAACGTAGCGAGTTCAAAACAAGGTACGTGCGACTCGCCTTCAAACAACCACGGTCGACGACCGGCAAACAGCGCCGCTTGTGGTTGATGTGGGACGCGACAGCTGTCGGTGGACTGTGAGCTACGGATTGAAAACCAAAACAAGTCCACCCGAATTTCACCGCCGAGTAACGCGAGAGGGCGCGGAGAAATGAAGGCAAAGCATCGTCAATAAAGGTGAAAAGCTCGGTTAGATATTCGGCGTCTTCAGGGCGGCATGACCAGCACTTAGGCTGCTGACAGCAAAGCTTCCTCTGCTGCTCGCGGTAACTCAACTGCGAAGAAGTAGCCGGCAGGATAGAGGTAATCTTCTCCTGATTCATCTACGACTCGGATATAGCCATCTTCAGCGGCAGACTCATCAGGCAACACTTGATAGATTTTGCGTACCTCCAAATCTTCGCAACCTTCGTTACGAACACAAACCACAAATCGAGCATCTGTTTTCTTGCTTTTCATACTTTCATTCCAAGTAGCGCTTGATCTTCATCTTCTTTCTACCGATACCATGCGCTTCATACCAATGCAATTCTACTTTGCGTATCCTACCACTGAGCAGCCGGACGGTGGCAACACCTTTTAGTTTGCGCCAACGTCCGGCACCAAACTCCCGGCGCAACCGAGCGATGTCACGAATCCTGTTGCCAATGGCAATTGGCTCGACATCTGCGATTGTGCCAATGACTTCAAAGTACATGGCTGAAGCATATATCAATCACGACGATCAAACACAAGAAAGCCGCCGAACTACTTTTTAGCTCCGCCCGCCCCCTTTTCACAAAACCACGTTCCGACAACTACAGCATTTTGCAATTGCCTGTCGCCGGGAGCGCGGGCATCCTTGCCTGCTATGAGCGCGAAGAGAGCGAACAATGTCGACTCGCCTGCGGCTCGTTGGCGGGCAGGATGCCCGCGCTCCGAGCATCAGCAGTCGCATTCATCGCCGATCTCTTCTAAACAGATTCAGTTAACAAACATTTAAGGTGGGATTCACCCCGTCTTAACTCGCGCGGGGTACTTTCAGGCTTTGCAACATAGCATCGTGCATTGATGAGCCTTGAATTGCTTCTCACGCATACGTGTACTGGCAACCATATTCAACACTAGGCGGTGATGCTCTCACACGCAACTCGACATTCTACGCAAGTTCATTAGGAGATTAACATGCTAACTAATAACCCCATGAAAGTGTTAATGAGCAGCAGCAAAATTACTATCACTTGCCTCCTGCTCCTTTTCACAGTGGCAGGACTGATCTTCCCATCGAACGCTGGGGCGCAAGTCCAGTCCACAGGAAGCATCAGCGGCACCGTGCAAGACGCGAACGGGGCGGCACTGCCCGGCGCACAGATCACGGTTACTAACCCGGCGACCGGCCTGACGCGCGAAGCCACGACTGACGACGAGGGCCGTTACACCGTACCCGTGTTGCCGACCGGGACTTATCAGGTCAAATTCATGCAAACCGGGTTCTCCTCCGGCCAAGTTGATAACGTGATTGTCGAAGCCGCCGTACCGCGCACAGTCGATCAAGTCCTTCAAGTCGGACAGGTCGGCGAGGTCATCAACGTCACGAGCGAAGGCGCGTCACTGGTGACAGCGGAGACGGCGACGACGGCGCGCTCGATCAGCGCCGAAGAGATCGTGCAGGTGCCGACCTCGACCCGTTCGTTCACGCACTTGCTTTCAACCGAGGCGGGCGTCAGTTCTGACCTCCCGCCAGTCGCTGTCAACGGCAATGGCAACATTTCGCCGTCCGTCAACGGTACGCGCACGACTTCCACGAGTCTCTTCTTCAACGGCATCGACGCGACCAACATTACATCGAATGAAGGAAGCTTAAACGACAACATCGCGCCCGCGCCGGAAACGCTCGAAGAAGTGAAGTTGCAAACAAGCCTCTACGATGCTTCGACGGGTCGTTCGGGCGGCGGCAACTTTCAACTCATCACCCGGAGTGGGACGAACGACATCAACGGCTCGGTTTACTACTTCTTGCAGAATGAGAAGCTGAACGCTAACGACTTCTTCTACAACCGCGACGGCATCGAGCGCCCGCGCGCGCGCCGCAACGAAGGCGGCTTCACCATCGGCGGGCCAATTGTGAAGGATCGCTTCTTCTTCTTCGGCGGCTACCAGCGCACGCAAGCCTCGACCGGCTTTGTGCCGACAGCTTCGAGTCAGACGACGCTGCCGCTCGCGCTCGCACGCATCAGCGGCGCGCGTACGGCGGAGAACCTCGTGACCGCGTTTCGCGCGGAGAATCCGGCGTTTCCGCTCATGGCGGCGCAAATCTCCCCGCTCGCGCTTCAACTCCTGAACACGATCAACCCGCTCACCGGCGACTTCATCATCCCCAGCCCGCGCGCGAGCGCACGCCGCGTTGGAGTTGACCAAGGCGTCGCGCTCTCTCTACCCGGCATTACGGGCAACACCGGCGGCGGCAACCCGCTCGTGCGGCAGCGCAATGTCTTCCCGGCGGAATTTGAGCAGGATCAATTCTCGATCAAACTCGACGGACAGCTTTCGACCAACAATCGCTTGACGGGGACGTTCTTCTTCGCCAACTTCCCCGGCTTCGACCCGTTCACCGAGCCGACCGCGCAGACTTCACCGTTCCAACTGCGGCGCGACGACAGCAACCGCACGCTCGCAATCTCGGACCAGCATGTCTTCGGCCCGCGGCTCATCAACGAAGCGCGCTTCGGCTATTTCGCTCTGAACAACACGCGCCGTCTCGACGACCCGTTCCTCGCGCAGGAACTGACCGGCGCCGCCTTCGGCATCGGCAACCCGGCGCTCGCCTTCGACGACAGCCCTGGCACGCGCCGTCTCGGTCACTTCGTCGGCAGAAACAATATCAGCGGCTTCGCCTTCGGCGGACCGAATGATTCGTTCAACCAACGCGACCAGAAGACCTATAGCTTCTCCGACAACGTCACCTTCACCACCGGCGCGCACACTTTCCGCTTCGGCGGCGAGTACAAACGTCAGCAGTACGACACGAACCTGCCGGAAGAGCAGGCAACAGAGTTCGAGAAGTTCGACAACTTCACGCAGTTTCTCTTGGGGCGCGCCACGGAAGCCGACACGCAGTTTGGCACCACACAGAAGCAGTTCCGCTTCAGCGACTTCAGTGCCTACCTCGCCGACGACTTCAAGCTGACGCCGTCACTGACGCTCAACCTCGGCGTGCGCTACGAGTTCTTCGGACTGCCGACGGAGAAGAACGGTCGCATCGGCAACTTCGATCCGAGTCTTATCACGAGCACCGAGAATCCGCTCGCCGGTTTCATCATTCCTTCGAACGTCCAAATGACCGGCTTCACAGCGGTTGACGACGCGATTGCCGCCACCACGCGCGTTGACAATAAGCACACCTTAAACGGTCAGGACACCAACAACTTTGCGCCGCGCTTCGGTTTCGCTTATAGCCCGCGCCGCTTCGACAACAACGTTGTGATTCGCGGCGGCTACGGCATCTTCTTCGACCGCCCGTCCACCGCGTTCATCAACACGGTCTTCAGTAACTACCCGTTCCTGCGCGAGATCGAAGTCACGGCGGGGGCGCCGAACATTCCGATTCAGACCGCGTTCTCGACGCAATTCCCACTGATTAATAGCGGACTCAACAACTTCCTGCCCGCGCGGATTGTTTACGAAGGAGCTGGCACGTTTAGAATCCGCGACAACACGCCGGTCGCAACGACGCCGACGGGCGCTAATAATCCGTCTGACTTTGCGACCGGACAGACGATTCGCGGCAACATCGCCGAGACCTTCGAGTTCCGTTCCATCGACCGCAACCTGCGCACGCCTTACATCCAGCAGTACAACCTCGGCGTGCAGTACGAATTCGGTGGCAACAATCTGCTCGAAGTGCGCTACGTCGGCACGAAGGGGACGAAACTGCTGCAAGCCGTCGCGCTCAATCAAGGCTTCGACTTAAATGATCCCGCAACGCCGGATTTCGTTTACGCGCGCTTCGTCAACGAGTACAGCCGGGCGTTCACCGGCGCGCAGGCGAGAGTGGCGGCTGGCACGCTGACGCAAGCCGCATTCAATGCCGCGTTCCCGAACGGCGCGTTGCGTTCCGGTTCAACGGCGCGCGAGCGCGGCACCGGCGTCGTGTTCGGCTTTAACAACGTGCTGACCGGCAACCCGCGCGACCTGAACCTGACGACCAACTCGTCGCGCAACGCGGCGGGAGTTATTAGTGGCGGCACGATTCTTGGCTTCGAAGCGCGCACCCCCGTCCTCGGCTTCAACGTCCCTGAAGCGCTCGTCTTACGCTCGGACGGAACCTCCAACTACAACAGCTTGCAAATCAACTTTGCGCGCCGGCTGTCGAGGGGGCTTCAGTTCAACACGTCCTATACGTTCTCGAAGTCCATCGACACGAGTTCGTTCGATCCCGGCTCGACCGCTGGCGGCGGTCGTCCCGACGCGCCCAATCCCGGCTTCATCGTGCAGGGCAACTCCTACGATCCGAGCAACAACCGCGCTCGCTCGGACTACGACCGCACACACCGCTTCAGCGCGACCTTCGTCTATAACATCCCGACCTTCGGTAGTACTTCGCGCTTGACGAGCGGATTCCAACTCGCGGGCTTCCTGCAAGCGCAGTCGGGCACGCCGTTCACGATCTTCTCGCCGGAAGGCGAAGCGGGGAACGTCGCGGCGCTCGAAGGATTGCGCAACGGTTCGGGCGGAATCTACCGCCTCGGCTTCGGTCGCCCGAACGTCACGTCTCTCGAAGATTTACGCAACGGCGGTGACGGATTGGAAAGCTCTTACTTCAACCAGAGCGCGCTCAGTTCGCCGCTCGGGGGTTTTGGCTCCCTCGGCAGAAATACCCTGCGCGGTCCCGTGCAGAAGCGATTCGACCTGAGCTTGTCGAAGACGACGCGCATCACCGAAGGGACGAGTTTCGAGATTCGCGCCGACGCCTTCAACCTCTTCAACAACGTCAACTTCGCCAATCCGAGCGGAGACATCTCGGACGGCGTCGACTTCGGGTTGATCACGAACACCGTCGGCGGTCCGCGCGTGTTGCAGTTCGGCGCGAAGTTGAGATTCTGATGTGGCGTAAGGGTCGCTACCGAGTGAATTCGCCTGAACACAGGCGAGCAATTTCGGTTTGATTAACTCGACGGTGGGCCGCACGGTCAGACTCGACACCAACCGTCAGATTCAGTTTGCGTTGCGGCTCAACTTTTAGAAGCCGCGAAGAGTGACGGGTGACCGTGACGAGAGATGAAGCATTCTCCTTCGTGGCAGGTCACTCGTCACTCTTCGCGTAACATGGGTCGAGTGCCAACTTATTACTTCATTACATAACACTGCTCACGGTTGTCCTATGAATAACGAACTCACACCTCTCGCTCGGCCTGAGCCGAATTTCCGACGGGGCGGGTCGCTGGACATCTACGATGACGGACACCTGCGCGTCGAGCACGAGAACTACTACGTCAGCCTCGGCGGACACCCACTGAAGCTTCCGCGTAAGGAATTCCTGATCGTGTCGCGGCTCGCGCGTAACCCCGAACGAATCGTTTCTTCCGAAGAGATTTGGCAGCACGGGTGGGGGCGGCGCGCGGCTTTTAACGCCGAGAGCCTGCACGTTCATATCTATCGCCTGCGCCGCCGGCTCGAACCGTTCGGTCTGCATATCGAGACGATGGTCAATGTCGGATACCGCTTGATGATCGTCAAAGATGCGCAGCAGAGCGCAAGCTCGACGTAACGACTCGCGGTGTCCGCCCGGCGACGCCCGTTTTAAGTTTTCGTTCAGATGAATGTAATATGCTTTGTATAAGCTGTCTGTGGTTTCCAACCATCGGACAATTCCGATAGGAAGGCATCGGACATGAGTCTTCAGCACACCACGGCTTTGGCCATGTGTTTACTGTTCAATTGCTTCGCTGTTGTGGTCACTCGGCAACCGACCGCGTGTTGCTTGGCGCGTGGTTTGACTCAACCGTTTTTTCGTTTAACTCAAATAGTTCCGAGGAGTTATTTTAATGTTCCTGTCATTAACCATCCGGACGACGTTTGCTTTCTTGCTGACCGGCGCCGTTGCGCTCAGCGCCGCCGCGTGCTTCGGCCCTTCGAGTGGAGGGGGAGTCGTGGGCAGCGGTGGCGGCGGCGGAACGGTCCGGCTGCAAGGCGCGGGCGCGACCTTCCCCAACCCGCTCTATCAGAAATGGCTGAGCGAGTACGGCAAGGTCAACACACAAGCGCAGATCGATTATCAATCGGTCGGTTCGGGCGCGGGGATTAAGCAGATTCAGGAACAGACCATCGACTTCGGCGCGTCGGACAAGCCGATGACCGACGACGAGTTGAAGAAAGCTCCCGGCGAGTTGCTCCACATCCCGATGGTGCTCGGCGCGGTCGTTGTCACCTACAACCTGGAGGGCGTCGCCGCGCCGCTACGGTTCTCGCCCGACGTGCTCGCAGACATCTTTCTCGGCAACATCAAGAAATGGGACGACGCGCGCATCAAGGCCGACAATCCGGGCGTCAACCTTCCGGCCACTGACATCACCGTGGTGCACCGTACCGACGGTAGCGGCACGACCGCCGTCTTCACAGACTATTTGTCGAAGGTCAACCCGGCGTGGAAAGAGAAGGTTGGAACCGGCGTTTCGGTAAGATGGCCGGCCGGGCAGGGAGGCAAAGGCAACGAGGGCGTGACCGGCCAGGTCAAGGCGCAACCGAACACCATCGGCTACGTCGAGTTGGCCTACGCCACGCCGAACAAACTTCCCGTCGCGCTGATCAAGAACCGGGCGGGCAATTTCGTCGCGCCGACGCTCGACGCCGTGACGGCCGCCGCCGCCGAGACCATCGCTGACACTCCCGAAGACATGCGCGTTTCCATCACCGACCCGGCGGGCGCGACCGTGTACCCGATTGCGAGCTACACCTACATCCTTTTGTACAAGGATCAGAAGGATGCGGCGAAGGGCAAGGCCCTCGTCGACTTTTTGTGGTGGGGCATTCACGACGGCACGCGGTTCACGAAAGAGCCGCAGTATCCGTACGCGCCGCTGCCCGCCGAGATGGTCAAACGAGTCGAAGTGAAACTCAACTCGGTCGTTTCAGGCGGCAAACCGTTGCGCGCGACGCAATAGAATGGCGCGGAAAACGGGATCAGGGATAAACTACACAAGCCCGCGGCTTTCACTTTTTCATCCTTTATCCCTCATCCCTTAACCCTTATGTCTGACCAACAACTGGCCGCCCCGACACCGAGTTCGACCTACGGCGCGCAGGCACGCACATGGAATTGGCGGCGCGCGCTGTCTCCGACGGGGAATGCCGGAGACGCCGTGTTCCGCGCCGCGCTGTTCGCCAGTGCCCTTGTGCTGCTGTTGATCGTCGCGGCGATGATCGCGGCGATTGCGTCGAACTCGGTGCCATCAATTCGTGCGTTCGGTTTCGGCTTCCTGACCAGCCGCGAGTGGAACCCGATTACGGGTAACTTCGGCGCGCTGCCGTTCATCTATGGCACGGTGATGTCGTCGGTGCTTGCCCTCTTGATTAGCGTACCGCTCAGTTTGGGCGTGGCGGTCTTTCTCGTCGAGCAGGCCCCGCGCCGCATCGCGCGCCCGATCACATTTCTCGTCGAATTGCTGGCGGCGATTCCGTCGGTGGTCTACGGGCTATGGGGCATCTTCGTGCTCGCACCGTTTCTGCGCGAATACATTCAACCGCCGCTTGCGAACTGGTTCGGCTGGCTGCCACTGTTTCAGGGAACGATCACCGGCATCGGCCTGATGACCGGCGGCATCATTCTCGCCATCATGATCACGCCGATCATCTCAGCGGTGGTGCGCGACGTACTCGCGGCGGTGCCGATGTCGCAGCGCGAGGCGGCGCTCGCTCTCGGCGCGACGCGATGGGAGACGACACGCGTCGTGCTCGCCAACGGCGGCCCTGGCATCGCCGGCGCGATCATCCTTGGCCTCGGGCGCGCCATCGGCGAGACGATGGCGGTGACAATGTTGATTGGCAACCGTCCGGAAATCAGCGCCTCGCTATTCGCGCCGTCGTACACCATCGCTTCGGTCTTAGCCAACGAGTTCACCGAAGCGAGCGACGAGCTTTACCTGAGCGCGCTGATCCAACTCGGGCTGATTCTCTTCTTCGTGACGTTCGTCATCAACGGCGCGGCGCGGGTGCTGGTCTGGAGCGTGACGCGCGGCACAAGCGACACGGCGAGGGCGTAAAGAGGAATGGCGACGATGATCACGACAGGCCGCAGCGCCGACGCCGCCCGCCGCTCGTTAAGCGGCGTGATGACGACGGTGACTGCCGCCTGCGCGTTCTTCGCGGTGACGATGCTGGTGCTCATCCTCGGCTACATCGCGGTGCGCGGGTTAGGCTCGCTCAGTCTGCAATTCCTGACTGACACGCCGAAACCGGTCGGCGAGGGCGGCGGGATCGGCAACTCGATTGTCGGCACGCTGGTGCTGCTCGGCCTCGCCTCGGTGATCGGCCTACCGCTCGGCGTCGCGACCGGCGTTTATCTCGCCGAGTTTGGCTCCGGCAAGTTCGCCAGCATCGTGCGCTTCGTCGCCGACACGCTGACCGGGGTGCCGTCGATTGTCGTCGGCGTCTTCGTCTACACGATCCTGGTGCTGCCGATGCGCCAGTTCTCGGCGCTCGCAGGCGGCGTCGCGCTCGCCGTCATCATGATCCCGATTGTCGCCCGCACCACCGAGGAGATGATTCGCCTGGTGCCGGCGAGTTTGCGTGAAGGGGCGCTGGCGTTGGGCGCGCCGCAGTGGCGTGTGACGACCGGCGTCGTGCTGCCGGCCGCCGCCTCCGGCATCGCGACCGGCGCGATGCTCGCCGTCGCGCGCGTCTCCGGCGAGACCGCGCCGCTACTGTTCACGGCGCTTAATTACAAGTTTATGAGCGTCCGACTCGATCAGCCCATCGCTTCTTTGACAGTGCAGATTTATAACTACTCGATTTCGCCCTACGAGGAGTGGCACTCGCTGGCGTGGGCGGCGACGCTCGTGCTGATGACGATGATCCTCTTCATCAACATCGCGGTGCGCTTCTTCACACGGAAGAAATTCTGAAAGGCAGTTTTCAGTTTTGAGTAGCCGGTAATGCCAAGTGTCAAATCATGTACAACTAGCCAACCGTTCTCCTGCTGAAAACTGAAAACTCAAAAACTCATTTTATGTCCACACCAACCACCGCCCCAACCCCGGTTTTCGAAGCGCGCGGCGACGCGGCCAAACGGCCGCCGGGCGACCCACCGGCGCCGGTGAAGATTACCGTACGCGGACTGAATTTTTTCTACGGCCGCGCGCAGGCGCTGTACGACATCTCGCTCGACATCCGCGAGCGCGTCGTGATGGCCTTTATCGGGCCGTCGGGCTGCGGCAAGTCAACATTCTTGCGCACGCTGAACCGGATGAACGACACCATCCCGGGGACGCGGGCCGAGGGCGAAATACTACTCGATGGCGCGGACATCTACACGCCCGGCACGGACGTTGTCGCCCTCCGGCGCAAGGTCGGGATGGTCTTTCAAAAGTCGAATCCATTCCCGAAATCGGTCTTCGATAATGTCGCCTACGGGCTGCGCATCAACCGCCTGACACGAACGAATGGCGAGTTGCACGAGCGCGTTGAAAAGGCACTCGAAGACGCGGCGTTGTGGTCGGAGGTGAAAGACCGTCTGAAATCTTCGGCGCTCGGACTCTCCGGCGGGCAGCAGCAACGCCTGTGCATCGCGCGCGCGCTGGCGGTGCAGCCCGAAGTGCTGCTTATGGACGAGCCGGCGTCGGCGCTCGACCCGATTGCCACTCAAAAGATCGAGGAACTGATCGTCGAGTTAAAAAAGCGATACACTATCGTGATCGTGACTCACAACATGCAGCAGGCGGCGCGCGTGTCCGACCGAACGGCTTTCTTCTGGCTCGGCAAACTGATCGAGATCAACCCGACCGAGAAGATCTTCACCAACCCGGACGAGAAGCTGACCGAGGACTACATCACGGGACGCTTCGGCTGACGGCGAAACGATTCCAGATTTCGGGGCTTTGCCCTCGAGGCTGATTAGCATCAAGGGAAAGGGGGCGGACTTTCGAATGTGAAAATGGCAACTGAAAGTCCGAGACAAAACGATGGAACTACACCGACGACTTGACGACGAACTGGACGCACTGCGCGACCGCATTCTGCTGCTTGGCGGCGAGACGGAGACGGCGCTGCAGCGCGCGATGTACGCGCTGATCGAGCGCGACAGCGTGGCGGCTAAGGAAGTGCTCGACGGCGACGACTTCATCGACCAACTCGAAGTCGAGATCGACCGCATCTGCGTCGACGTACTGGCGCTCCGGCAGCCCGCCGCGCGCGACCTGCGCTTCGTCGTCTCGGCGGCGAAGATCACCCCGATCCTCGAACGCATTGCCGACCACGCCTGCAACATCGCCCGCGCCGCGATTGACTTAAACGACGAGCCACAGTTGAAGCCATACATCGACCTGCCGCGGATGGCGCAGCACGCCTCGCACATGCTGCGCTCGGCGCTCGACGCTTTCACTTCGGGCGACGCGATGGCGGCGCGCGCCGTGATTGTACGCGACGACGAGATCGACGAGATGTACAACCACATCTTTCATGACCTAATCAACATGATGGTCGCCGACCCCGGCACCACGACCCGCGCGGCGCGCCTGCTGTTCGTCGCCAAACACATCGAGCGCGTCGGCGATTACGTCACCGACATCTGCGAGCAGACCGTCTACATGACGGAGGCCGCGGTCATCAAACACAGTAATTAAGTCAAGAGTCCGGAGTCTGGAGTCTAAAGTCAAGACAAGTCGCGGCTCCAGACTCCAGACTCCAGACTTCAGACTCCAGACTAAATTATGTCTAAACCAGTGCTGATCGTCGAAGACGACCCCGACATCGCCGAAGGGCTGCGTTACAACCTGGAGCGCGAGGGGCTTGAGGCGCGCGTCGCGCTGACCGGCGAGCAGGGGCTGGCCGCGGCGCTCGACGCGAAGAACCCGCCGGCGCTCGTGATTCTTGATCTGATGCTGCCGGGCATGAGCGGGACGGAGTTATGCCGCCGGCTGCGCCGCGAGCCGGCGACCCGCCGCACGCCGATCATCATGCTGACGGCGCGCACCTCCGAGGCCGACCGCGTCGCTGGCCTTGACCTCGGCGCCGACGATTACATCCTCAAACCATTCTCGGTGCGCGAACTGTTGGCGCGCGTGCGGGCGGTGCTCAGGCGCACCGACGAAAACGCCACAGCGCGCTACGAGGACAGCCACCTGACAATCGACTTCGCCGACATGCGCGTACTCTGTGATGGCGTCGGCGTCAGACTGACGCGCAAAGAGTTCTCGCTGCTTGCAACGCTGGCGCGGGGCGCCGGTCGCGTCGCAACGCGCCAGCAACTGCTCGACAACGTGTGGGGCTATGAATACTACGGCGACACGCGGACGCTCGATGTTCACATTCGCCGTCTCCGACAGAAGCTCGGCACGTGCGGCGATGCGATTGAGACCGTCGTCGGCGTCGGTTATCGCTTCGCCGGCTGTTCCGGGAAAGCGTTGACCAATGAAGAGTGAAAAGCATTGACCGGTGATGAGTGATCTGCGGTCTTCAACCCACCCGTCACCCGTTGCCCGTCCGAGCCACACTTGCGACTGTTAAGCCCCCACGCAAAAGTTTATCGGGATGAGTGTTGAACAAAAGCCATCGCACAGTTTTGAGTTTTCGGTTTTCAGCTCGAAACTGAAAACTGAAAACTGAAAACTGTCTACTTTTGCCTGACTACTCATGTCTTTGCGTTCGGCTTTCGCTCTCTTGCTCGCCGCGCTGATGCTTGGCGCCGGCGCGGCGCTCTTCTTCCGAAACCCACAGACGGCCATCATTTCGCTTCTCTTCGCCGCGACGGGCGCGCTCGTTGCACATCTGCTATCCGTGCAGGCGAGCGACCTCTCGGCGGCGCACGCCGACAAACTGAGGGCGGGAGTTTTGACTGAACCCAGGCACGTGGGGAGTCTGGTATCGGCGGGCGATCAAGCCGCCGGGGAAATGAAAACGGCGGGGGCGATAGGCGTCACCGGCGATGTTCCGGCGGGGGCGCTCTTGAAGGCGACGATGGACAGCATGCGCGAAGGCGTGTTGATGGTTGACCAGGGGATGCGTGTGGTCGGGTCGAACCGCGCGGCGCGTGATTTATTCGACGCCGTCGATGGCGAGCTTGTCGCGCGGCGACTGACCGAGTTGACACGCAACTCGTCGATTCATGCCGCGTTCCTGGCGGCGCTCGAACGCGGCGAACGCGGCGAGGTAAAAGTCGAGACACAGATCGGCGAGCGGCGCGTGTTCGACCTTCAGGTTGCGCCGCTGCATCAGCCCACGCGTGGACAGGCGGCGGGCGGCGCGAACGGCGGAATCCGCGGCGCGGTCGGCGTCTTTTTCGACATCACACGCCTCGAGCGTCTGGAGCGCGTGCGGCAGGAGTTTCTCTCGAACGTGTCGCACGAACTGCGTACGCCGCTGACCGCGATCATCACCTTCGTCGAGACGCTTGAAGGCGGGGCGATTGATGACCCGGCGCACAACCGCCGATTCCTTTCGGTGATCCGCCGCAACTCTGAGCGGATGCACAATCTGATCGACGACATCCTCGAACTCTCCGCGATTGAAGCCGGGACGGTGACAGTCGAGGTCGGCGCGGTTCGACTCCATTCACTGGTTGGTGAATGTGTGACCGCGCTCACCGCGACCGCTGACGAACAGCAGGTCGTGCTGCACAACGAAGTCGCGCCCGACACATTCGTTTACGCCGACGCGCGCCGACTCGAACAGATGCTGGCCAACCTGGTACACAACGCCATCAAGTTCAACCGCGAGGGCGGCACCGTCCACGTCCGACACGAGCGCCACGGCACGCGCGACCGCATCAGCGTCACCGACACTGGCGAGGGTATCGCGCCCGAACACATCGAACGCATCTTCGAGCGCTTCTACCGCGTCGACCGCGCACGTTCGCGCGCCCTCGGCGGCACGGGCCTCGGCCTCGCCATCGTCAAGCACTTAGCGCGCGCACACGGCGGCGAGGCGACCGTCCGCTCGACACCGAATCAAGGGTCGACCTTCGCTGTCGAGTTGCCCGCCGCGCCACCGAAGTGAACCTTCGGATAGCGGTTTAGCGCAGAGAGACGACATGTCAGTATCGCCTGCTTAACCTGGACGGGTTGTGCGCCGGGAGTTACCCGCCCAGCTTAAGCAGGCGATACTGGCAAGCTCCCTCGGTTGAGCCACCACCCACATCCGATCCGACCGGATTGGTTACGCGGCGCCGTGTCTCTTGAACCACGCTTGCAGGCGTTGCCAACCGTCCGCGGCGTCTTCTCGGCTATAGCTCGCGCGGTAGTCGGCGTGGAAGCCGTGATCCGCGTTCGGGTAGACGATGATCTCAGATTTGCTCTTCGCCTCTTTCAGCTTCGCGCGCATCTGCTCCACGGTGTCGACCGAAATGCCTTTGTCTTTCGCGCCGTAGAGTCCGAGCACCGGCGCCTTCAAGTCGGCGGCCACGTCAATCGGGTACTTCGGTTGCAACGCGAAGCGCGGCGAAGACTCGCGTGGTACCAGCGGCCCGTAC
>JACDEG010000408.1 GCA_013816505.1 Pyrinomonadaceae bacterium
CCCGATCGCGATGTTCTGCGCCGTCAGGCTGGCTCCGGGGATCACGGCCTGCGACGAGTCAATCACCTGACCGGTGATGCGCCCGGCCGTTTGCGCGCTCACCCGGACTGAAATTCCAACTGCCAACCACAGAATCAGGACGTACCACAGCCTCCGATTCAGGAGACTAGACAACAAACTCTGAAACCACATGTTTTGATGTTGCATTGAGCCACCTCCTTATGTTTGGCTAGCAATTTGAATTTTGTCGCGCAAGGTCGATTGGCATGGAATTGAGACACGAGCGTTTATCCTCTCAAGATTAACGGCGGACTTCACCATTCGGCAGACAACCGTGCACTGGTAATCATCTCACCGCATCCCTGAATAATGCCTGGTTAGAAAGCACATTACCAAAAAGTGGCGATCTCTCCCAGCGGTTTCTTGCTGATATCCGGGACCTCAGCATTCTCCGCCGGGTAACCGACTACCAAGATTAAGAAAGCTCTTTCGTGGTTTGGCCGCCCGAGGATTGAGTTCAGAAAGCCCATCGGACTGGGCGTGTGGGTCAACGAAGCCAAACCGGCATGGTGAATGGCAGTAATCAGCATCCCGGTGGCAATGCCGACCGATTCCGCGACGTAGTAATGCTTGAACCTTGCGTCCGTCCGGCAGCAGCCCATAGCTCTCGGCGAAGACCACGATCAGGTAAGGAGCGGTCTCCAGATACGGCTTGTGCTCATCTGTGCCCATCGGCGCGAGCGCATCCAGCCAATCCTGCGGAACGCGCCCATGATAGAACTCGTATTCCTCTTTTTCGGCCATCTCTCGAATCTAGCGTTTGATTGCCGGATCACTGACCATCGCAAAGTGCCACGGCTGCAGATTCGCGCCGCTCGGCGCGCGCCCGGCTACCAGCAAACAATTCTGTTTCTTTTGCCCCGCCTTCAAGGCTTGTACTTTCTTGAATGGACATTAATGAGGGTATGCGAACGGGACACTTGAGTTCTACTGTGTGTAGGGTCATTGTCATAGTGCGACAACAATTCGCGGACGCTGACCACATGTCCAAAACCATTATCTTGGCTAAAAACGAAGGGGAGCTGCCCAAGAAGCTCCCCTTCTTCTATGTGTAATCTCGAACTCTGATGCTCTTAAATGTAGGCCCTCGGGGTGATACTCAACTGGGTGCGTGAAATGCTGTCGTTTATTCGCGTAGACCCCGCACACGATCACAACCTATTCCACATGGATTGAGCACTGCCACCATGACCCCAGGGGCAGGATAGCTTTGACGCTCTGCCAGCCCGTCACGATCAAGAACCGCAACAAGGGAAGGCGGCGACACTTCGGCCGCCGCCTTTTCTCATACTCCCTTTAAGGCGGCGCCAGGGCGCTTCACCCGCCCGCGCGTATGAACCGGATTCGACACCGCACGCCGATGACAAGAAACTTGCATCCTTGGCGACCGGCCCGTCAGGGAGGCTACTAATTGACTTGTTGTCCAAAGCTGTCCAAACCCTTGCTGATGCGCGCAGCATTGTCCCAGTCTCTACTGCGGCGGCGTGATGCTTTGACACCGCGGCGCCAGCGGCTCGATCTTGATGCGCTCGGCCCTGAACGTCGAGCACCCGTCCAGTGTGATGTTGCCGTCCGCGTCGCGTATCTGAGAGTTGGCGACACCGACGAATTCATCCTTACCGGTAAGGGTGATCTTGAACCTGACCTTGAGCGTGCCCTGGAAATTCCCCGTCGCATCGAAGAGGTCCTGAATAAAGGTGTAGGCGAACTCATTGCCGCCCAGGTGCTTCCAGACGCCGTGCTGCGGGCTGCCGAAAGGCAAGCCGCGGTCGGAGCCGATGGCCGCGCCGCCGCGCGAGAAGGTCGCGTAAACATGACGAGGGGGCAGAGGCGGCACGCCGGGTGGGGGTACTGGTGTGACGATGAGCGCCCAGGAGCCTTCCAATCGCCGCGCCTGCGCCTGTCCCAGTTGCTCCGACTCATCATTGAATTTGCTTGTCTGCAAACCCTGGATCAATCAAGTTATTGGTGAAACTTTAAACTTGTTCCATGCGCGCAAAAGTAGCGAGAATGTGGAACAGCTCTCAACTGATCTCATGCACATACCTTTCTATGGCAGGTTTCTCTTGATGGCTACGTCAATAAAACACCCTTCTTTCTCGGAAGAGAGAGAGTGGAGATTAATCGGAGGACCGTTTGCTTATCATAGTGAGCAGGCAGGATGGCGACCTAGAGGAGGTATGCTCATTCCATATCATGAATTTAACTTAATGGCAGCCAGTGGGGAGATGCCCATTTCGGACGTTCATGTGGGGCCGGCATTACACCAAAAATTGTCGGTTAAATCGGTTGGAACTTTCCTAGCATCCAATAATACTAGAGCTCTGGTGTTTGAGTCCGCAATTCCTTACAGGACACAATAACTGCTCTGTCTCGTCCGCCCCGACTTCAACCTTGCGTTTTCTTAATTCAACAGCTAATCGGACAGGATAAGTTTTCACCGCAAGGTCTCATCCGTCATCACCAAGAGTCAGAGAGCTTTACGCTTTCATTTAGCACTCACGCTGGACGGGAAATACTCACTCCACCGTCGGTCAACCAGTTGCCCAATATCAGGCCGGACGACCAACTCATCGGGATAGGTCGGCTTCATCCGCGCGTCGATGATGATTGGCGCGTGGTAGGCGAGGTGATGACGATGGATGGTCGTGTCCGCGGTGTAGATGTCCGAAGCGGGGTCGAAGCGCGTCCACGTCGCCCACAGGAACGATGCCGCCGAGCGTGCAACCGCCGCATCGTCGTGCAGCACAATCAATTGCCATCCTTGAAAAACATCTTCGCGCGCCAGCCGCGCCGCCTGCTCTCTGTCTTCATTAAACGGCACGCCCTGCACCACGAGACACCCGCCGCAGAAGACCTCTGCCGCTGAAACGCCGCGTGGTAACTCGCCATCAAACGCACGCGGCAGATCGCGCACGGCCTCGCCCAGCCCGAGCATCAGAGCTTTGCTTCCTTCGTTGATTTTGCCGCTCGTGTAGTCGAGTGTGTCCATTGAAACGTTGGAGAAGATGAACAGATCAGTCTCCCATCTGATGCGCTCAAGGACGTGCTCAAAGAGGCTCTTGAAGTCCGACAAATCCTGTGGCGTGTCGGTCAAGATGAGGAACTTGGTCAGTGAGAGTTGGCCTTCGCCGAGGATGCGGAACGCCGACACCAGCGCTTCGCGGCGGTATCGTTCGCGCACCACCGCCGCCGCCAGTGAGTGGAACCCGGTCTCGCCGTACGACCACAGATCGCGCACGCTTGGCATCACGAGCGGAAAGAGCGGCGACAAAAGTTTTTGTAAGTAATCGCCGATGAAGAAATCTTCCTGACGCGGTTTGCCGACGACGGTCGCCGGATAGATCGCGTCGCGGCGGTGACAGAGCGCGTCGACTTTGAACACCGGATAGTCGTGCCGCAGCGAGTAGTAACCGTAATGATCGCCGAACGGCCCCTCCGGTTTTCTCTCGCCCGGAGCAACATGACCGACGAGCGCGAACTCTGCTTCGGCGACGAGCCGATGATGATTCTCCAACGGGTTCGGCGCGACCCTGATCTTTTCGCCGGCCAGTACAGAAGCTAAGACCAACTCCGGTACGTCCTCAGGCAGTGGCGCGATAGCGGAAAGTATCAACGCCGGCGGCCCGCCGAGCAGCACCGTCACGGGCAGCGATTGTCCCAGTCGCTCCGCTTCGTGATAGTGAAATCCGCCTCCCTTGTGAATCTGCCAGTGAATCCCGGTCGAGCCGGCGTCGAAGCGTTGCAGGCGATACATGCCGAGGTTGTGTTTTTTGGTTTCAGGATGCTCGGTGTAAACGAGCGGCAGCGTGAAGAATGGGCCGCCGTCCTCCTGCCACGTCGTCAGCACCGGCAATTCATCAAGCCGCGCAGGCCGCTCGACGACCTCCGTCACCGGCGCGCGACGTACGCGCCGGGTGCCCAGCCTCAATGCTTCGAGGGCGAGGGATCTCTGCCGCCATAACTCAGCGGGGCGCGGCGGCATCAGCGATTCCGCGAGATGCACGGCTTGGCGAACAAGTGCCTCCGGCTTCGGCCCGAACGCCATTTCGATTCGCCGCGCGGTGCCGAACAGATTGGTGACCACCGGATACCGACCGCCCTTTGGGTTTTTGAACAACAGCGCGGGACCGCCCTGTTCAATCACACGGCGATGCACTTCGGCCAACTCCAGATATGGGTCGACTTCGGCTTCGATGGTGACGAGATCGTTTTCGCGTGTCAGCAGATCGAGGAATGAACGAAGATTTCTGTGCATAGATGATGTGCACAAGTATAACCTCTATGTGCTTTGTACAGCATTCTGTCTTCCCGCTTTTATTCATCCCTCATCCCTCATCCTTCATCCCTCAGTTCGGCGGTGTCGCGTCTTCCTCGCTGCCTTGACCGACCTGGCGTTGGCGCGATGGCGTGGAGGCGGGCGGCTCGGCGATGCGGATGTTGATTTCGCGCTCGGCGAAGGCGGCGGCGTCGGCGATGCGTGGGTCGAGCGAGGTCATGTAAGGCTTGATAAATTCCAACGTTTTGTCTGTGCCGACGTGCGCCAGCACTTCGAGTATTTTGACCTGCGTGTTGCCGTTGACGCGCGGCATGATGTTGTAGAGCGGGTCAGGGTTCTCGATTAACTTTAAGTAACCTATCGCCTGTTCGCCGCGCGCGGAATTAAGCGCGCGCACCACTTCATAGAGCGCCTCGGCTTTTCCGATTCGGTAGAGTGCCCAATCAAGCGCCAGTCTGACGCGCGGATTCTTCTCTTGCAGGCGGTAGCCATCGAGCATCTTGCGCTGCTCGGCGTCGGCCATCCACGCCAACTCTTCGGCGGCCCGCTGCCGCTCCGCCGCGTCACGGCTGGCGAGTTGCCGCACAGACGCCGCCGCGTCCTGCGTCAGGTTGACCGGCTCGTTCCGTTCGTGTCTGTCATGATGCTGCGGGATCGTTTGCGCGCGCATCGGATGAATCGAAAGCGGGCCGGACATCACACAGAGCACGGCGAGCGAACCCGCGACCAACGCGACGTGTAACATTCTTCTCAAGATATTTCTCGGCGACATAGGAGCCATCATTCTCTTTCCGTCCGTCTATGATTTGTAGCGATCTGTGAAACGAATCATCCGCCCACTCAGAAGCCCGGCATGTTGATCGACTTGGTGTCGACGCTTCCGGCGTATTTCTTCGCCACCACTCCGATATCGGAAGCCTTGCCGATCATCACGAAGACGAGGTTCTCCGCCGGGAAATACTGTTTGATGATCCGCCGCGCGTCAGCCAACGTCATCGTATCGATCTTCGCATAGTATGTGTTGATGTCGCGTTCATCGAGGTCAAAGAATTCGAGTTGCGCGATCAGTGCTGCGAGTTGGTCAGAGGTCTCGATGCGCGGCGGGAACTGTCCCTTCAGATAGCTCTTCGCCGACTTTAATTCCTCTTCGGTGATTCCCTTTTCATGCAGACGCTTGAGCACGTCGAGCGTCATGTCGATGGCCTTCTCAGTCGTTTCGTTGCGCGTGTATGTGGCAATCGCGAACGGGCCGGGCGCCTTTCGCTGGTCGAACGCCGAGCGGGCGCCGTAGGTCAAACCGGTCTTGATGCGCAGTTCGCTGTTCAGCATCGACGTGAAGCGACCACCGAAGAGTGTGTTGACGACTTCGATGAACACGCGGTCGGCGTTGGTGCGCGGGATGCCGACGTTGCCGATGCGATAAAAG
>JACDEG010000409.1 GCA_013816505.1 Pyrinomonadaceae bacterium
AGACAAGGGCCAGCGTCAGTGGGCAGACCGGTTAAGTCGCAACGGGAAAGTTTGGTCACGAAAAACGAAGGGGGCCGCCAATATGATTGTGCGGCTCCCCTTCGTTTGTTGAAGATCATGCGTCAGCTACATATCGTCTTCAGACGTCTCAACGCGGTCGAGCGCGCTGATGACCCAGCGGGCTTCTTCGGAACCGTACTCGCCGGCCTGGCGTTCGAGCGCCTCGCGCGCAATCTCTCCGTCAATTGGGTCGTTGAGCAGATCGACAAGCACCGAAGTCGGCGTTTGCAGCAACGCTTCGTGCGCGATGGCGCGCACCGCCGCATCCGGGTGGCGCGCTAGTTCGCAGATTTCGCTGGGCGGCAAGCGCGTGGGAAGCGAGTCGGCGATTAAATCGACGCGCGCGTAGTCATGCATCCACAGCGCGCGCCCGAGAAGTTGAGCGAAAACTTCAGCCGAGCGTGCCTCTTGGTGCAGCACAATCGCGCAGGTTTCGGCCATGCGTCGGAGGTCCCGCAACTGTTCGACGCTGAGCGCCACCACCGCGCCTGCTTCGGTAGCGCGTTCGTCAAGCGCCGACAACAATCTGCTCAATTCCCACTCGGCGCGCGCGTCGTAAGAGGCGGCGCTTCCGCGGTGCGTCGCGGTTTTGGCGTCCGTCTGGGTTTGTGCGGAGGCGAGCGCGCGCTCGACCAGGCCGCGCGTCGCCGGGCGCAAACCTTTCCAGACGCTCACCACTCGCGCGCCCAAATTCTCAATCGTCATGGTTAAGATTTTGTCCATACCTCAACACGCCACTGCTTGGCCCGCACGTCGCTACTATAACGCGAACGCGCAAACATTGGCGAACCCGGCGCACAAGCTTCATCATCAAGTGGAGCCGGTTAGCTCGTTGGAGAGGATGCCGGTATTAAGCGCTGAGAGAAAATGGGCACGCGCTAGTCACCGGGGCGACAGTGACCAGGGCGTACAGAACAAGAAATTTGTTGCATGATACCAACGGCAGTGAGGTCGTCAGCCGCTTCATGACCATTAGTTTTCTGTTTCCTTATTTACAGAACACTGCCAAGCACCTGCCCGTTCTGCTGCGTGTTATGGTCAATGATTTCGCTGATCGTGTCGAAAGCTATTTTGATGAGTTCGCCGTCGGCGCGTTCCATCTTGACGCTCGGCTTGGTCAGAGCTTGAGTAGTTTTCATGCTGCGGACAATGCCACGCACGCGGTTGCCGTCTGCCATCACGATCTCAACGTTGTCTTTCCCGTAGAGCGGCTGCAGGGCGGAGAGAGCTTTAGTTACTTCCACAGTGTTATTCCGTTCCTTCTGTTCAGAGATTTCAGTAAAATGGCGCGATTGCCGAATCATTTAGATGCGGGTTGGGCGGCACAGGTTCCTCAGAGCGGCGCGTCTCAATCGAATGCTCAGAAATTCATCCGCCGTCACGTCACGTCGCGTTGATTTGAAAACTCTCTGTGTCACAATGGCACCGCGGAAGGCACCCGAAGATGACGCGGAGGTGTGCGCGTGAGATGCAAACTCTAACCTGCCGGCTTTTGCACGCTGAGAGGACGTTTCAAACCGTCATCGACACGCAACCGCTCGGCCTTAATTGGCGTATAGTTCACTACCAAATAATAGCACGTGCGGTGCAGGACTCAGACGTGCCGAACCATCCGCGGAACATAAAGAGAGTTGATTATGCAATCTGAAAACCAAGCCGCTGAAACTAAGGCGAACGGTGTTGAAGGCAGCGAAGCACTCCGCTGCCCCAGTTGCCACGCGAAGATGATTCGCGGAATGCGGTTCTGCCGTTTGTGCGGGTATCGCTTGGGCGAAGGAATCGAAGAATATGCTGAAACGCGGCGCTTCTCCGGAATGCCGTCCGCGCCTCCGGTATCGGCACCACCACACACGGCGGTCAACGCCGCACCGTGGACTACTGCACAGCAGCAGCAACAGTACCCCGTCACGCCGACGGCTGCACCCCTCAGTCCGTCAGCCACCACAACCTCATTTCAAACGATCAAACCGCGCGCGTGCGCGAAGGGCGGGATGTCGTGGGCCTTCTGGGTGGCGATTTCCGTCGCCATAGTCGCGGCGACCGGCGGTGCTATTTTCAAACCGATCAGCCGGTGGGGTGGGAACGACCAACGCGCTGCATCCAACGCCGCGCGGTCGTTTTTCGGCGCGGATAATTTTGAAGATGCCGACGACGGCGGCACGATGATTACCGCTGTCGAGTCGCAGTCTCCGGCGGAGCGCGCCGGTCTCATCGGCGGCGACACCATCAAAAGTTTCGACGGCCATCCGGTTGAAGATGAAGACGCGCTGCGGAAGTTGCTTGCCGCGACGCCTGTCGGGAAAACTGTTGAAGTCGGCTACGTTCGCGACGGAGAAACCAAGCAGGCAATGCTGACGACGATCTCGCAGCGGGCGTACAGAGGAGTTGACTTTAGCGACCGACCGGAAGGCGAAGGGTTTTTGGGCATTGACCCGGGTGACCTTGAGCGCGTCTCGGTGCCGAACACGAAGATTCATGGCGTGCAACTCGGCGACGTTTATCGTAACCGCCCCGGCTATCTCGCTGGCCTGCGTGATGGAGACATCATTATTGGGTTTAACGAACACCTGATCCGCACGGAAAAGGAGTTGCTGTTTCGTATTGACGAGGCGCTGCCGGACAGTACGGTCAAAGCGGTCGTGATGCGCGGTGGCGAGCGTCTGGAAATTCTGGTCAAGATGGGTCGGGACGATTAACGTCCAAGTCGCTGCAGTGTGGCGCCGCGTAGCCGCGCAGACGCGCTTCCATCTCGCGCCGTACATCCTCGCGATCCTCGTCGGCTTCGTCGGCTTCGAACAATTCGAAGAGCGCGTACGGCGTCTCGCCCACCAGTCGCAATTCCCACGCCTCGCGGCCTTCGTGCGAAGCGCGCGCAAACCACATCGCATCGACCTCCGCGGATTGTACCGACACGTCTTCAAAATGTGCCTCTGCCGAGGCTTCGTCCCCCCGGTGCGGACGCAACTGCGCCAACGTGTCGGGGCGCATCAGCACACGCGCCAGGCGCCAGCCGTGTTTGCGGTACGTGTCGCTCGTCTCCTGAAATTGCTGAAGCTGTCCCATTGCTTGTCGCCCCTCGCGCTAACCTTCTTGAAATCGCCTGCGCCCCACTCGCGCCGGGCGTAGCATACAATAGGCGGCGAGGCGGCCAGAAGTTGAGGAGCAATTTGACTACCGAAATCCAAAACGTTGGTCCGAGTTGATTGGGCCGTGTCGATTGACCGCTTCGGAAAATGTTTTCTATGATGCGCGGGCGCCGCGGCGCGGCGCCCGAATAGAACCCGAATCAAACTTACGCCGCACCTTGCGCCACGATTTCAGTCGAACTATTCACCAGCCGAGAGCCGACGCGACACCTGTGTCCGAGCGAACAATATCAGCGAGCCACGATCCGCGCGCGCCGTTCTACCTGGCGCTGGATGAATCACTGCGCCGTCGCGAAATGCGGCTCGACCAGATTTGCTGCTTGGATGACGCCGTGTCGCGCCGCGTGCTCGAAGACTACGGCGCGGTCTTCATTGCCGCCGATAGCGTGCGCGTCCCGCCGGCGTGTGTGTTCTCCGGTGAAGAGCAGGTGCGCGCCTTTCAAGACGCGGTGGGAATTTGCGCCGCAACGCTCGGCGGCGTCGAAATCGAGTTACAGCCGGTGGCGGCAAATGCCCTACTTGACGCGCGCGACGAAGCGCGGCACGAGGGGTTCGAGATCACGCCGCGCGGCGGGGTGGAGGCGGCGCGCCGCGGCTTCGACGACACGCTGCGCCTGTGGCACTCGCGCATTCAACCGGCGCTCGATTACTGGTGCGTGCGCGGGCGACTCGCGCCGGAACGTGCTGATGACCTGCGTCGTCTCGCGCCGTGCGAACAAGTTTCCGCCGTGCTCGAACTGGAAGTCGAAGATATCTTCTTCAGCAAAGATTTTTCCAAGAGCGTGCTCTATTCGGTCGCCGCGCCGGGCACTTCGCAGCACCTTTCGATGCTCGCCTTTGACGTGGTCGAATTCAGAGAGCCGGCGGTGCGGCGCGCCCTCGCAAGCCACGGCTGGTTTCAGACGGTGATCGGCGATTTGCCGCACTTCACTTTCATCGGACGCGAAGAGCAGCAACTCATCGCTCACGGACTGCGCCGCGTCGAAGCGGACGGACAGATCTTCTGGATACCGGACGTTTGAAGATCAACGAACGAATAAATCGAAGAAGGAATTAAGAGTCGACGCAAATGCTTGCGGGCGCGATTCCTGATCTTGATTACTGGCCGCTTGCTTTCATTCGTCGCCGACCGTTTCTGCGTTCGCCGCCGGGCCGACAGGGGTCCTTCTTTACTTTTCAACTTGATTATGAGAAAGAGTTGCCTCTACTCGCTCGGACAGCCTTTGGACACAGGCGGGAACACAGGGAAGCGCCTGACCGTATGCTGTGACGATGCGAGAACTAATTTAATTTCGAGACCTAACAACCCAACCGAATTGAAGGAGAGTGCATGATTATTTGTACGACTTGCGGGGGCGAGAACGTTGACGGCGCGCGGTTCTGCGTCAAGTGTGGCGCGGAAATATCAGCCGCCGCCCCCGGCCCCGGCGCGTGGCGCGGCGATGAATCGAGCAGCACCCGCACTGATCAAGCGCCGCCGCCCATCGGAGGCTACACGCCGCAGACGCCGCCTTCCTCCTTCCCGACATACACGCCGCCGCAGTCGATGTCGTACGGCCAGCCGACCGCCGGCCAGCCGATGCACCCGGTGATCCCGATGCTGGTCAGTCTGTTCTTTCCCGGACTCGGCTTGCTGTTCGTGCCGAACAAGGCCGGCCTTGGGATTGGCATCTTCGCGGCGACGCTCGGCTTCGCCGTGGTAGCGACGATCCTGACGTTCGTCGTCGTCGGCATCTGCCTGTTCATGCTAATGCCGATCATTAATATCGCCGCCGCCGTGCACAGTTGGGACGAGGCCGCGAAAGCGTCGAACGGTCAGTTCCAACCGATCCTCTTCAAGTAACGCCGCGCGCGCGTTCGATCCGAACGAGAAGCAAGTCGCGCGCGACCGAGGTGCATCGTCATGTCTTTTATTTACCAAGCGGCGATGTTTGTCGGCGGCCTCTGGTGTCACCAACTGCCGGAGCGCTCGCCGCACATGTGGGGCGTGCAGATGCCGCTGTGCTGGCGTTGCGGCGGAATCCTGATTGGCGCGACCACGCTGCTTGTCTGGCTGCTGGCGACGCGACGGTTGCCACGTTTGAGGTTGAGCTTTGTGCTCGCGCTGCTGATGCCGCTCGACGTTCTGTACACGATTTTCAATCACAGCGACGGAAACAACACGCGGCGCCTCGTCACAGGAATTCTGTGGGGCATCTTCGGGACGAGCGCCGCGTTGCGCCTGATTGAAAAGCTGCGCGGAAGCCTGCCCCGCTTTGCCGCTCGTCGGTCACGGCGCGTCGCTGCCGCCCGTTAAATCAAAGCAGACGACATTGGGACACTGACTTAACGCGGAATGCAGAAGGCAGAACACACAGTTCAGCGCCCCCACTGTGCTCTCTCCTGTGCCCTCTGTGTCTCTCGGGTTAAAAAAATCGGTCTCCCCCAGACGACCATCGCCGCTCTACCATTCTCTGATTTTCTCAATTTAGTTTTCGCCCCGTCACAGGTTGATGGAAGCAAATAAAGCTTTGACAGTTTCAGAAGTTACGAGGGTACGGCG
>JACDEG010000410.1 GCA_013816505.1 Pyrinomonadaceae bacterium
GAACCGGTCAATCAAGCGGCTCAGTGCGGTTGAATACGAAGTGTGTAGCTTGCGATTTCTATTTTATCGTCGGGGACGACGGGGACGCGCTCTTCGCGTGGCGCTTCGCGGCCCGAAATGAGCGTCTGATTGCGACCCTTCGCGGTCAGCCAGTAACGGCCGTCGAAATCGCGGGCGAGCGTCGCGTGGAGGCGGCTCACCTCCGGGTCGCCCTTGACTGGCAAATCGACGGAGATTGATTTCGAGCCGCGGCCAATAGTGATCTCCGGCTTTGTCACCGGCAGCACCGTCTGCCGCACACCGTTGCGCCAGACTTCGATTGTGTATAACTCAGCGGGGCGAGCGGTAACGCGTGTGACTTCGCTCTCGCCCTGCTCGCCTGTCACCGGTGGCGTGTCGTCGACGCCGTGCGCTTCATCCTCCGACGAGCGGGCGGTGACCATGGTGTGGCCGCTCTCTGAAGCGTCCCACACCGGCTGTACGCGGAATTCGCCTTTGTTAAGGGTGCCGTCGACGCGGAGTTCGACGGCGAACGACTTGGTGGCGAGTTGCGTCGCGCCGCTCAGTTCGCGTGCGCGTTCGGAGAGCACAAAGAACAGACCCTGCTCCAGCCCACGCCGCTTATCGCCCTGCCAGTCTTTGTCGTCTTCGGTGCTCAGATAGACGATGTACTCTGGCGGGATGTAGGTCGGGCCGCCGGGCGGAGTGAACATCTCGCGCTGCATCACGGCTTCGATCTCGCGCGCGACCTTGACGAGAAACTCCTCCCAGACGCGGCGCGGGCGTGTCTGCTCGTCAACCGTCGCGAGCGGGTCGCCCGCTTCCTCGCCGTCGATCCAACGGCGGATGGATTCCAGTAATCCCACCTGTGTCTTAATCCTCCTCTGGCAATACTGCGAAAGATGTCGTGCGCGTTTAAGAATCTACCTTGTCCTTAGAAACCGACTGTCGAGCCACCCACGGTCTGACGAATCAACTTCTTCCTTCGGGCGCGCGTGCTCAAGCACCATGACCTCGAACCACTGGCCGTTAATGCTCAGCACGCGCACGCGCGAACCGGCTTCGGCCATTCCGACGAGCGCCGCGTTGCGCGCCGGCCCCTGACGCAAGTTGACGTCCGTTGTCGCCACGAATTCACGCCCGACCACTGACGCCGGCGGGTTGGTCGTGTTGACCGCCGTCGCTGGGGACACCTGCGGGCTGCGTATGTAGCTGTGAATCGCGTACAGCATCCCGGCGAACATCAACAGAATCAGCAGCCCGACAATCCACCGCCGCGCACGCGACGAGAGTTGCTCACGGTCCGGCTGCGGTCCGGCGTACTGTCCGGCATAGACGTGAGACTGCGACTCGACAGAAGTATCCGACGTGTGTGCCCCGACCGCTTGAAATTGGCCCGACGGGTGATCGATTTGTTGCCGCGTCGAAGTGACAGGGACGACGATGCGCGGGCGCGCAGGCGGGCCTTCGGCGCGCGGATTTGGTTGGGCCGGAACATTATTAAAGAACGGCGGCGCGACTGAGACCGCAGGGGCGGGGCCGGCGGCTGAGATGCCGCGCGCGTCCGACTCCGTGGTGCGGAAGTGCGGATTTGAATCCGCTGCGTCGAGCGTGTCGCGCGTCAACGTCTGCGTCCTCGGCATCGTCGCGTCTTTGATCTCTTCCCAAAATTCCTGCACCGTTTGGAAGCGGGCTTCGGGGTTGGTGTCGGTCGCGCGCCGCAGCACGCGCAGCACGAATGCCGCCCACTCCTTGTCCGCCGCCGCCGGTAACTCGGTGATTGGCCTCTGCGAAAAACGGCGTGGGGCATCGCCAGTCAACAGCATGTATGCGGTCTTGGCGAGTGAATAGACATCCGCCGCGGGCGTCAGGTGAACTGCGGGCCGGTTCAGCGCGGCGGTATCGAGCGGCCCGGTCTGCACCAGCGGGTGGTGCTCTGGCGCTGCATAAACGTCCGTGCCGACCCGCGTGATCGCCCCGTCACCGTCACCGATCTTGGCCACACCGAAGTCGGCGATTTTGACCACTGTGCGGTCGGCGGTGAGCAGCAGGTTGTGCGGCTTGATGTCGCGGTGGATGACGCCGTGGAGGTGCGCGTAGGCGAGGCCCGTGCAGAGTTGTTCGAGGTAATAGAGAGCGCGGTCGAGCGCGAGCGGTTGACGTAGGCATAACGTCTGGAGGTCGCCGCCCGGCAGGTATTCGAGCACGAGATAGTGGAAGGTGCGACCCTTCAGGTCAATCGCTGTCCCGTGGCCGAGGCGGCTGATGATATTCGGGTGGCGCACACGGTCGAGCGCCACCGCTTCATTTCGGAAGTTCTCAATCAGCGTGCGTTCGAGATCGGGGTCTGCCCCGCCCTGTAGATGTGTGTTGAGTGCTTTGATGACGACGGTGGACGGCGAGCCGTTGGCCGCCGCCGCGTCCTGGGCGACGTACACTTCGGAGTAACTGCCGCGACCGAGACAGTCGAGAACGTCATAGCGGCCGTCGAGCCGGCACAGCTGGAGCTTGAGTTCACTCATACGACGACGAGGCGGTGTTCATCAAAGTGGCGTCCGCGTCAACACGACTGCGGTAGAACGCGGCTCTACTATTACTGCTGCTACTCCTACTGTTGCGGCGTCTGGTTGAGAGGCGATGGCGAAAGCTCCGGTGTTGGCGAAAGCCCTGACCCCGGCGCGACCATGTCAGCTCGCGTTGCATCATCGAGGGCCTCAGCGGCGGCGCGTGCCCTCACCATGTCGTTGGCCCGCAGGTGCGCGGCGGCGGCGGCCAATTGCGACTCAACCTTGAGTTGCCCGCGCTCCGGCGTCAGGCCATTGGCGGTGCCGTCAGTAGCGCGCGCGATGGCCGTTTCGAGCGCTCTGGCGGCGTCCTGTGGCTTGCCCGAAAGAAGCAGCGCGCGGCCATAAAGATATAGGAACTCCGGATCGGGCGAGGACAGCGGCTGGTTGTTCAAGTGGGTCGACATGCGACTGGCTTCGGTCGCCGGGGCGCGATCAACCTCGCGGCGCAGTCTGTCGAAACGCGCCTCGCTACTCTCTTCCGGTGACGGGAATGGCATCATCGTTTCGGTCGGCGCCGGCATTGCCACGGACCTTTCATCCGTCGTCCATTGTTGGTAAAGCATGCCGCCATAGAAGGCTGCGGCGGAGGCGGCGATCAGGAACAGTAAGAACTCGAACACGCGGAGCAAGCGGTTAGGCGTGCTGCGGCGCGGCACCAAGGGAACCACCTGTTGGGCGTGCGGTGGAGCGTGCGTTGAAACGGCGTGAGGCTCGGCGTCAAGGTGGTGAATTTCGGAATCGACGATTGACGAAGCAGAGCGGGCGGGGGGGGCGGCGGAACCAGCGGCAACGGGTGGCGCGGTTCTGACAGCAGCATCGTTGAACGGCCGCTCGAAAAGTGGTTTGGGGCGCGGGATGTCGCCGGACAGAGTGTCGACGATTGCCGGATCGACCGTCGCCGAGTCGACGCGCCCGGGGATGAGCGTCCGCTCTTCGTCCCACCCATCTGTTGCATTCACGGTATCGGCGTCGTCGACGGGTGCAGCGTGGCCGAATCGTGCCCGGTCATCGCCGACGCGCACGACAACGGCCGTTAAATTATCCTCAGCCCCGCGTTCAAAGCATCGCGTCTTCAATTCTTCGCAGGCGTCCCGCAAATCCGACTTGCCAGTGATAACGGCGCGCAGTTCGTCGTCGGTGATGTGGCGCGTGATGCCGTCGGAGCAGAGCAGGAACGTCGTGCCATCGTCGACATCAATCGTTTTCATGTCGACCTCGACGGCGGCTTCGGCACCGAGCGCGCGGCTGATGACGTTGCGGCTCGGATGATGCGCCGCTTGCTCCGGCGTCAGCCTCCCGGCTCGCATCTCCTCTTCGACGATGGAGTGATCCTGCGTCTCGCGGTGGATCCGTCCGTCTGGCGAAAGTCGGTAGAGGCGCGAATCACCGACGTGCCCGATGGTCGCGCGTCGCCCGTCGAGGTGGAGTGCGACAATCGTCGTCGCCATCATCGACAGCTTCGGATGCTCGCGCGCCATTTGATGGATCGAATTGTTGGCGCGCTGAATCGCAATCTCCATCAGGTCTTCGATGTCGTCGCCGGCCTGATGGTGGCGAAAGGCTTCGCCGAGCACTTCGACCGCCGTCTGTGACGCGACCTCGCCGGACTCCGCGCCGCCAACACCGTCGGCGACCGCGAAGATGTGCTGTGCTGAATCGACGAGCAGCGAGTCTTCATTGAGCGGACGCTTCTTGCTGAGCCCGCGGTCGGTAATCGCCGCCACATCGATTTTGACATCCGTTGATTGTTCACTCATTGAACCGCCTCTGGGATGGGAATATCGCTCTGTGTGCGCCGCCGCGCCGGGGTCACCGGGGGCGGCGCGGATTCGAGGTCGCGCGCGTTGCGATGTGAGAAAGCCATCAGCATGCCGAGCATACAGAAACTGGTGATTAAACTGAATCCGCCGTGACTGACGAACGGGAGTGTGATGCCGGTCATCGGCAGCGCCCGCGTGGTGCCGCCGATGTTGACCAGGGCCTGAAGTCCGATGAAGGCCGTCAACCCCGCCGCGCACAGCTTCGAGAACATATCACGCGATTCGAGCGCCGTCCGCACTCCGGCGTTGACGAACACGATCAGTGTGAAGATCACCACCGCGCCGCCGAACAGCCCCGTCTCTTCGGCGATGGCAGCGTAGATGTAATCCGAGTCGGCCACCGGAATCACTTCCGCGAAGCCGAGGCCGAGGCCGCGCCCGCTGACACCTCCGGCGGCGATGCCGAAGGTCGCCTGCGCCGGTTGAAAGGCGACGCGGTCGAACCACACGTCAACGTTGACGGTGCGCTGCATCGCCGGGCTGTCAGCGGCCAACGCTTTCATCTTCGGATCGCGTTCCAGCGCTGCTTCATAATCCTTCTTCCACCACGAAACATCGGGCGCCGGCGGGTCGAAGCCGTCAAGCCACAGATGAAAGCGTTGCTGGATGCGGTCAGGCAGAGCCGCCTGGACGGGGCGCGCGAGTGTCGGGAGGAACGGAACCTTCTCCTGAACGTCGCGCGGCAGAGCGCCGACAATTAGAACCACCACAACGAAGACCAGCGAGCCAACAAACAGCAGCAACTGCGGCCAGCGCCGCACCGCGACCAGGTACAGGGTCGCGTACGCGCCGCTGAAGACAAGCATCTGCCCGAAGTCCTTGAGCGCGAAGAACGGCACAAACGGAATCATCGCCATCACGATCAACGGCAGCACGTCGCGCGCGCGGGGCACGCCCCAGTAAGTGCGCGCCAAATCACGGTAGTGCGCCGTCAGGATGCCCGCGAAGCCGAGCAGAAAGGGAATCTTCGAAGGCTCCCACGGCGTCATGTTGCCGAGCGCTTTGCCGGCGCTTGAAGTGGCGACGGCGAGTGCCAGCGGGGCGAGCGTCGCCAGCACGATGATAAAACTGTTGCGCTGCACCCATGTCAGAAAACTGTCCTGCACGCACAGCCAAAAAGCGGCGGCGAAGACAAAAAACGAAATCAGCGGCACCCACGTGTAGCTCGATGTCAGGGCGCGCCCGATGGTGTAGTTGGTGCGTTGTGTTTCCGCCAGCGGTATGGCGTCGGCGGCGTCCGCATCAGTCTGCGGCGGCGTCGCCGGCAAACCGAGCAGACGTTTCTTCTCCGGGTCGTAGTATTGATTGATGTACCGCAGTCGCAGCGTCTGCGTCTTCTGCGCGCGCGCTTCAGCCTTGCT
>JACDEG010000035.1 GCA_013816505.1 Pyrinomonadaceae bacterium
GCGCAAGGCTGGGGCGCACGCTCGCCTCGTCGAAGCCGCCGATCTTAATGGGGAACGCCCCGACCGTCGTGCGCTCGCCGAGCGTGACGCGGAAAGTGATCGTCGCGCGCGTTCGCGTCGCATCGAGTTGCTGAGCGAACTCGACGTTGGCGCGGTAATATCCGCGGTCGCGCAGGTAGACATTGATCGCCTCGGCGTTACTTCTGAGCGCCTGCTCTGAGACGCGGCGGCCCGGTTCGAGTAAGCTCAGCCGCGCACGCAACTCGTCCTCCGAGACGGCGGCGCCCGTAGCTGTACCGAGGTCCAGGAGAACCTCCCCGACCAGCACCTGCGGGCGGACGACGAAGCGCACCCCGATTGGCCCGCGCCCGTTCGTGCCCCCACCCGCGCCGGGAACGTCAACGGCTTCGACGCGCGCGTTCGCGACGCGCCCGGAATCGAACAACGCCTGCAACGACTGGCGCACCTGCACGGCGGACAACGGGCGCCCCGGCGCGACGCTGAGCAGCGCGCGGAACTCAGCCTCGGCCCCGGCGTCGCGCGCCGCTTCTTCGATCACGACTTCGACGGAGGCCACCGTACGCCCTTCATACTTGCTGATGTCGGGTACGGGGCGTGCCACTGCCGCGCCCGCGAGCAGCAGCAACGGCACCAGTACCAACACACGAATAATATCGACCCGGCTGGAAAGTAGCATGAAAGAAGTCAGTGGTCGGGAATCACGAAACAAAAGCCGGACGTCAGTAGTTTGCGTACGCTGACTTCCGTTGTCCTGAATCAAAGCATACGAGGCTTAAGACACTGACTTGAACAGGAGAGGGCACGGAAGAATCATAGAAGACATAGCACAGACCTTCATGTCTTCATGCCATTTCTCTGTGTCCTCAACTGTGTACCCTCTCTGTGTCTCTCTCGTTAAAGATGATCGTCTTCGCCACTCGATCACCGCTTGTCACTCTTCCCTGTCTCAATTCAGTCTCGACCCTCTGTGTCAGAATCTTTTGCGAAAGCGAATTTCAAAACTAAAGCTATCATCTTCGGCGCGTAACCCGTTGACCGCCCCTTGCTGGTACTGGGCGACGAACGACAAGCGGTCGGAGACGCGATACTCGACCGCGACGACCTGATTCTGGTCGGAGGTCACGTTGGTCGAGTATGTCACGGACAAGTTGCGGTTGATCTGCCGCCCGACCGTTAAACGCGCGGTCGGACTCGCGCCGCCGCGCCCCGCAATCAACGGGTCGATCTCAAATCGATTAAGGCCGAACAGACGGTCGGTCGCGCGCTGCACGGGAGCGTTAATCAGCGTATCGGTCAACAGACTGGTTGCCGTGCCGAAGCCCGTCTGCGCGAGCGTCGACGCGCTCTGGTCACCGGACGCGAGGTTGCCGGTCGTAATCAACGACACGACATCGGCCTGCGGTAGCGTCGGGTCGGAGCGCAACGTCGTTGAGGGCTGCGACAGCGGCCCTGTCAGCGCGACGGTCAGACGATAGCCGCGAATCTCCGTCTCCGCCTGGATGTTCAACAGCGGGTCGGCGTCGCGTTGCGGCGGCAAATCGATGTAAGCGCGCGTCAGGTCGTAGCGGTCATTGCGGAAATTGAGCGTGCCGCGCGTCGCCGTAATCCGCCCCGACACGACCGGGTCGTCCGCTGTCCCGCGCACACGCAACGAGACGGAGCCGACGACATCCGCGAGGTTGTTGCGCACCACCAGCGCGTCGCGCCCCTCGACTTGCAAATCGAGCGTTGTGACGCCGAAGCCTGCGCCGCCGCCGCCCTCTGTGATTGAAGAGTTGCGCCGCCGGTTGATCAAATCGGCGAGGTCGATGTTTTCGGTGTACTCGGCGCGCCGCAGATTGACGACGCCCTCGATCAGTTGCTCGTTGAGCGTGCCGCGCAGTTGGAGGTTCGCGTCGGCGGTCGAGCGAAAGCCATCCGGGAACGGAACCGTCACGCCGTTTGCGCGCACGTCAAGGCGCACCAGCGAGGGGCGTAAGCCTTCGAGCAACGCGCCACCGGAGAGCGCGATGCGCCCGCCGCCAAGCGTCCCGGTGAAACTTTCGATTTCGGCCTGGTTGGTGGTAAAGCGGACGCGCCCGTTGATGTTCGCGACGGTCAGGCGTTCGTCGGTCACGAGCGTCGAGAACGAGGCCCCGGTGACCTCTGCCAACCCGGTCAGGCGCGGCGCGGCGAACGTCCCGGTGACATTTACCCCGACGCGCGCCGCACCCGCAAGAAACAGATTCGGTGATAAGTTATCGAGCACCCGCAGGTTCAACTCGCCGTTCACGGTCAGGTCTTGCCGGCCTCCTTCGCCAATCGCCGCCGTGCCGCCGAAGAGCAGGTTGGTGCCCGGCCCCGTAAAGCGTGTGCGCTCAAAGATGATCTCGTTACCTGTAAAGAGTACGACCAGCGGCGACTCCGCCGCGAGCGAGACGTCGGCGGCACTGAGTTCGAGTTCAGTGAATTCGGCGCGGCCCCGCAACGCCGACGCGAAGCCTTCTTCGCTGAACAGGTTGCCGCTCACCTTCAGCGTCCCGGTCGCGCGCCCCGTGATCGTGACGTTCGCGCTCGGTAGTATCGTCTTGAACAGTTGCGTCAGATCGGCGCCGGTAAGCGTCGTCTCGATGGTCGCCGGCAGTTCTTCGTTGGCGAGATCGACTAACGCCGTCACGACCTGTGTCTGACCCAGTATGCCGGTCGTCAGATCAACTTTGAATTTCTGATCGTCGGTCGTGCGCCCAACCAGCGTTAGCGCCCCGGCGGGTTGACCATTCACGGTCACATCACGCCCCTCCGCATTCAACTCGACGCGGAGGCTGCGCGGGTCGTCGAGATTTCCGGAGGCGTTCGCGGTGAAGTCGGCAGCCCCGCCGAGTTGCGGCAAGCCCCCGCCAGCTATCGCGGCAAGCACGCCGAGTTGCACGTTGTCACCTTTCGCACGCAGATCGAATGTGTAATCACTGATGTTGATGTTGCCGCTCGCCATGACCCTGCCGGAGCGGAAACGCGCGTCGAGATTTTCGAGGTTGATGTTCGAACCGTTGAACGTCGCGCGCGCCACAATCTGATCGAATGCTTCACCATTGATGCTCCCCGGCCCGGCGCGCAAATTCGCACTGCCGCCGAGCGCGTCGGGAATCCCCGTCACATTAATTTCGCCCGACATCGCCCCTAAGCCCGCGAGGCTCGCGATGTTTGGGCCGCCGGCACCGGCGGGCAGAATCGCCAGCAGGTTCGCAGTGTTCGCGTCATCCAGCGTGGCGTTAACGGTGATGTTGTTTTCGCCGGAGCGTGGAATCACCGCGGTAAAGCGTGCGCCGCCGCCATCGCGTTCAGCCAATCGTCCGTCGTCGATGCGCACCTCAGCCGGCGTCGCAATGATTGACGCCGAGAGTGCGCCGAGGTCGCGCCCGCGCACCAGCAGAGATTCAATCGACGCGCGCGTATTGAAGTCCGGAGCATTCAAACTGCCGGTCAACGTACCGTCGATACGCAGGTCTCCGGCGACGGTGACGCCGAAGCTTTCGAGTCCGCTCTCCACTTGCGGCGCGACACCAGAGGCGATGAACACACGCTGCAACTCTGCGGCGTCGGACGACGTGATGTTGAGGTCGAGATTCGAGCTACCCTCAAACGAGAACTGACCCCGCGCGTTCAACTTTGAAGCGCCGGTCTGGAGGTTGACGTTCTCCACACGAAACAGGCCGCGGTCGGCGCGCACCGCGAGGTCGCCGGTCAGCGGCGTCAACCCGCCCCGTATTTCGTCGCCGGTCTCGCCGCTGAACCGCGCATCAAGCGAACCGCTCGCCGCTTTAAAGTCAGTACCCGGAAATTGCAAATTAACGCTGCCAGTGGCCGCGCCCACGATTGGCACGACGCGCCCTGACAAAGTCGCGATCAAGCCTCCGACATCGATGCCGGAGAAGTTCGCCGCCACGCGAGAAGCGGCGCGCGACGACGTGGCGATGACGGCATCGCCGCTCGCGCTGCCACCCAGAATCTCGGCGGTGAAGTTATTCAACTGCACTTGATCGTTGGTCGCGACGACCGCGCCGCGTGCCGCGCCCAGCTTCATCGTGCCGAGCACACCGCCGCCGAGGCTCAAGTCCGCGCTCGCGCGATAGCGTCCGCCCGGCTCCAGCGTGAAGACCGGACGCGCAAGTTGCACGTTCTCCGCGCGCCCCTCGTTCGCGGTTCCGCCCGCGCCGGTATGATCCGCGCCGGTACTAAAAGCCACGGTGCCGACGTTGATATCACCCGACGACCCCTGCACGCGCCCATCGCGAATCGCGAGGCGCACGCCGGCGATGTTGAGCGTGCCCACTCGCGCGCCCGCGACTTCAAGGCCGCCGACAACCGCGCGATCAACCACCACGCTCGCCGATTCGTCGGCGTTCACCGTCGCCTTGATGCCTGATGCGGTGACGCCGCGCACCGTCGCATCTTCGTCAACGATGGTCGCGGCGCGTGCGCTCGACGCGGTGACATTCGTGGTGCCATCCTCAGCGCGTCCGAAGTTGATGCCGGAGGCGTCGATGCCGCGCACCGTCGTGCCGGAGCTGGTTAAGACCTGCGCCGTCGCGCCGCGCGCCGTCCCGGTCACCTGCCCGTCCCGCAACTCGGCGCGCGCATCATTCAGAATCAAACCCGTGATAGTCGTCGCGCCGTTCCGTAGCGCCGCCGCCCGCAAATCGCCGAGCCAGCGAAAGTCGGTGCCTGTCCCCATTACGTTGCCGGCGAGTTGCACTGCGCTCAACTGAAAATCTCCCGCCGTCAAAAGCTCCGCGACCGCGCGCCCCTGCACCTCGTACTCCGCGCCGTCGCCGGTCGCGCTGGCCTCAACATTGAGGGCTTTCAAACGCACGTTGTCGGCGGCGAGCGCGTCGGAACGAATCGCGCCCTCGACGCGGTAGCGCGTTCCCTCGCCCGTCACCGTGCCGACGAAGTTGCCCGCGCCGCGCAAACTGGCGCCGGTCTGCAACACGTCCGAGGCCTGTGTCAGATCAACCGTCGAGTCGATTTTCATCTGGTAGCGTAGCGCGCGCCAATCGTCCATCGTTCCTGACAAGCGCGCTGAGGCGTGCGGCGAGCGTAAGCTGAGTTCCTGAATTTCGGCGCGGGTCTGGCTGACGCGGGCACGCGCCGTGATGTCGATGGGGTTGACGGGGCGGTTGTCGAAAGTGAGCGTCGAGTCAGAGAGCGCCAACTCGACGCGGTTCATCCGACTTTCGGCGGGCGCAGTTGGGTCGTCCGGCTCGATCCTCGCTTGAACGTTGCGCGCCTCGCCGGAAATGTCGTAGCGACGGTCGTCATAATGGACTATCGAGTTGCTCAGTTTGATGCGCGCCGTCGAGTAAGAGAAAAGGATGCGGCGGTTCGGGTCAGGCTCCGGCAGGCGCAGGTTGGCAAAGTTCGAGCGGCCTTCCGCGTCGAACGCGACCCACATTTCGAGACCGTCGATGTCGAGCGATTCGAGGTTGACGTTGCGGCGGAGACTGAGCGCGTACATGTCTTCGATGCGAACGGTCGCGACGAGCCGACCGACGCGGCCAAGCCGCGCGCCCGTCGCGGCGTCGTACAGCTCGATGTCGTTCAGCTCGGCGGTGCGCTCGCCAAACCGCGTGCGAAAAGAACCGACTTCGGCGCGGACGCCGAACTGCGCCAGCGTCCCCACGATTTGCTTAGCGATGATGCTATCGACCTGCCCGCTGCGGTAGAGAAAAATCGCGACGACGACCAACAGCACCAGCGCGAGGACGGCGGCGATGCTGGTCAGCACCGCGTTGCGGCGGTTGACATAGCGACGCCAGCGCCGGCGTTCGGCGGGTGTGGGCGGTGGCGCGTCGGGCCGAGCACCCGCGTCCGTCGGTTCGCTCGCATTGGCTTCAGCTTCCGGCGGTTCGGGCGCAGGAGGTCGCCGTTGTTCGTCGTCGCGATCAGCAGGCATAAAAGCTTACAGGCACGTCCATGAAAAGCGGACGGCGAATCTACGGTTCATTCTGAGGGGGAGAAGCGGATGAAATGATGAACGATGAACGATGAACGATGAATTGAAATTTTTCGCCTTTCTGTTTTGCGTTCAATTGTTTCTTACTTCTTCGCGCGCGGGCGAGCCGAGCGGAACGTTGCCGACGATCTCCAGACCGAAGCCTTCGAGCGCCGAAACCTTCGGCGGGTGGTTCGTCAAAAGCATGATGTGCCGCAGACCGAGTTCGTGAAGAATCTGAGCGCCGACGCCGTAATCGCGGTTCGCGCCGTAGCCGGTCTCGATGCTCGCTTCCTGCAAACTGATGCCGCGCTCCTGCATCAGCGCGTATGTTCGCAACTGATGAACGAGGTCGATATTCTGCCGCTGCTGCCTGAGATAGAGCACCACGCCGCGCCCCGCACCCGCGATTTTTTCGAGCGCGGTGTGCAGTTGAAAACCGGAGTCGCCGATCAACGAACCGAACATATCGCACGTCACATTTTCGGTATGCACGCGCACCAGCACAGGGTCGTCCGTCCGCACATCTCCCATCACCATCGCGAGATGCACTTCACCGTTTACTACATTCTCGAACGCGACGGCGCGGAAGCGGCCGTAGACGGTCGGCAAATCGGTTTCCGTCGCGCGCCGGACGAGCATCTCCACTCGCATTCGGTAGCGCACCAGGTCAGCGACCGAGATGATTTTCAAATCATGCACACGCGCGAACTCTTCCAAGTGCGGCATGCGCGCCATCGTCCCGTCCGGGTTCATGATCTCGCAGATCACACCCGCCGGATAGAGTCCGGCGATGCGCGCCAGATCGACCGCCGCTTCGGTCTGCCCGGTGCGCACCAGCACGCCCCCCTGGCGCGCGCGTAAGGGAAAGATGTGGCCGGGCCGCGCGAGGTCTTGCGGGCGCGTCTTCGAATCGACGGCGGTCAGAATGGTCGTCGCGCGATCCGCCGCCGAGATGCCGGTCGTGACGCCACGGCGGGCTTCGATGGAGACGGTGAACGCGGTGCCGAGGTACGAAGTGTTATCGGCGACCTGCATCGTCAGTTGCAACTCGTCGCAGCGTTCCTCGGTTAATGGCATGCAGATCAGGCCGCGCGCGTGCGTCGCCATGAAGTTGATGATGTCCGGCGTCACCTTCTCTGCCGCGCAGACCAGGTCGCCCTCGTTCTCGCGGTCTTCGTCGTCCACGACGATCACCATCCGCCCGTCGCGGATGTCAATCGAGGCCTCTTCAATGGAAGCTAAAGGCATAACAGAATTTGCGATTTTTCGATTTCGGATTTGCGATTGAAGGCGGCTGGAACATTTGCTAACGCTGACCTTCACGCGATTTCAGATTTGAAATTTGGAGATTGCAAATATCAAATCGCAAATCGGCAATCGCAAATCGAAAATCACGACGACGATGTTACCCGAAAGAGATGGCTTTGGCGAACACTCGACACTCACTTGTAGCCGAGTTCGGCGAGCCTCTCCGTCGTCAGTGTCGAGAGAGTTGCCGCCCCTTCCGCCGCCGCGCCTTTACTCGCTGCGCCGACCGCGAGGATGCGCTCGACGTACTTGGCGATGATGTCCGCTTCGAGGTTGACCGAGTCGCCGGGGCGCAAGTGGGAAAAGTTCGTGACCATCCACGTCTTCGGAATCACCGCGACTTCGAAGTGATCGTCCGCGAGCGCGGCGATGGTCAGGCTGATGCCTTCGACCGCGACCGAGCCTTTGAAGACGAGGTAGCGCGCCATCTCCGTCGGGTACGCGATGCGCACCGTCCACGACCCGCCGTGGTCTTCCGCGCCGAGGAATCGCCCGCGCGCGTCGACGTGTCCCTGCACGATGTGGCCGCCGAGTCGCGTCGAAGGGGTCACCGCGCGTTCAAGATTGACGACCGACCCGGCGCGCAAAGTTCCGAGCGTCGAGCGCTGCAAAGTCTCGCGCGAGCCGTCGGCGGCAAACGAGTCCGCACGTATCTCGAGAGCGGTCAGGCACACGCCGTTGACCGCAATCGAATCGCCCTCGTTCGTTTCATGCGTCACCGCGCGCGCCTCAATCGTGATGCGCACGCCCTCGCCGCGCTTTTCGATGCCGCGCACGCGGCCAAGTTCTTCAATGATTCCAGTGAACATGAAAATCTTTACTCAAACGTGACGGGTGACAGGTGACAAGATAATTGCGGATTTCAGATTGCGGAATGCGGAATGGAAGAAGCACACACAAGAATCGCCAGTCTGTTTGCTCATCTGCACTCCGCAATCGCCCAGCATTGTCCGGTCACCTGTCACCATTTACCTGTCACTACTGAAGTAGTGTCCGAAGATCACCTGTGCTCTATTCGTGGTATTCGCGCCATATGCTTCAAGACATTTCATACAGCAGAGCGAACTCTGGAGGGCGTTGAAGCAATGAACATGATGAGAAAGGGCCAAGTCGAAAGATTAGGTGGCAGTGATGCACAGGGACAAGCAAAGTTCGTCGCGTCGCTGTTTCAGATTGCCGCCTGAGAAAGAGCGACCTGTGAGTTTCTGCGCTCTAAAATAGTTTTCGCAACACCACCCTGTCTATCACACCTCATTCCAGAAGGGGGAAATCCCTTCGGGGGATTGCCAGCCGACTACTTGATTTTGATGAGTGCTTGATTGCTAGTCACCCCACGTAGATTAAGGCTCACCCGCACATCTTCATTATGTGGCAGATCGTCAGGTAATTTGACGATCACTTGCGTCAGCCAGTTGAAGTCTGGGACTTTCCCGACAAATTCAACCGGGAGTTGATAGACTCGGTGCTGAGAATCTTCCGCTTGAGCCGTCACCACCGAACTGTTTTCGCCGGGCATCAACTCTACATTGATGGCGAAAAGCATCACCCGTGTGCGCTGATCGAAACTGAGATTAAGGATCGTGACGAGCGGAAAAGGATCACGCATCATGATCACAGAGTCGAGGGCGATTGCCCGCTCCGTGTTCTCTTCTGTCAGTAGCATTGGAGCGGGCAGGGCTACTGTAACCGTCAGCGTGGCTTCACTGCTGCTCACACTTCCGAATGCATTCGACACCACGCAACGAAACCTTGCCCCATGATCTGCCAGAGTTGCTGTTGAGATGGTATAACTCGATGTGTTTGCGGAATTAATGTTGACGCCGTTGCTCTGCCATTGATAAGTGAGCGGTGTGCTCCCGGTGGCGCTAACGTTAAAGGTCGCGGTTTGGCCTTCTGCAACAGCCTGATCTAAGGGGTGCATGCTGATGCTCGGTGGCAACTGATTGGCCGGGTATTGAACTTTGTATACCGCGCCAACTCCTCTCGCCAGATAATAGAGGCTGCCATCTGCCGCGACTTGCAAGTCCACTGGGTTGGCAATGCCTGTGGCAAACCCACTCGCCGTGTTATTGGATGGGTCCAATAATCGAATCCAACCGCTGCAGAAGTCTGCGAAGAAGTATTGGCCGACGTAGCTGCTCGGAAATTGAGTGGTCAGCGGGTTGTAGAAAGCCCCGCCAGTGATCGCGCAGCCACCTGTAGCACTCGGGCTGCGTCCATATGCGTAAATCGGTCCTCGGAAATTAGGATTGGTGGTTGGGCCTTCCGTAGTGGGCCATCCGTAATTCGACCCGGCGATGCCGTCGTTGATCTCCTCCCATGTGCTTTGACCCACATCATTGATGAACATCCGACCGGTGACCGGCTGAAATGCGAAGGTAAAGGGATTACGCAGGCCAAAGGCCCAGATCGCTCTATTAACCCCGGAAGCCGTGTTGAAGAAAGGATTGTCTGACGGGACTGAGCCATCCCGGTTGATGCGCAATATTTTACCCAGCAGATTAGAGAGCGTTTGCGAATTGGATGCATTGGCATTCTCGCCGACGGCGATATACAGTTTGCCGTCCTGGCCAAAATGCATTGCCCCACCGTTGTGATTCGTTGCCCCACTCAGATTGTCGAGTTCTAAAACAACTACTTCGCTATCCATCACAGCCAGATCGCCATTGGCGACGAAGCGACTAATCCGATTTCGCTTTGGCGACACGCCGGTCGTGTAATAAACATACACGTAGTTGTTTGTGTAGAAATCGGGATCAAAGGCGATCCCCAGCAGACCGCGCTCGCCGGACGAATCTGTACTCACCATCAAAAATGGGGTGGGCAACAAAACACCATTCTTGATGACGCGTAACTGTCCTCCCTGGAGGCACACGAATAATCGGCCATCAGGCGCAAATGCCATGGCAGTCGGACTGTCTAAACCGCCAGCCACCTGTGTTTCTATAAAGCCATTCGGAAGCGTGGCGCCATCGATTGGAAAACAGGCCCCTGACACCAAGAGACAGGCTATGGTACTGAGGATGAATCGGTAAATGCAGTGGCCCAACATATCATCAGGCGTTTTGTACTCTTTGAGTAGTTCGTCTAAGACTTGTGGTGTAATCGGCATAATCTTTCCTTTCGTTTGCGGCAAGCCATAGCTTGCACTTGGTGATGCCACTTACACAATTATTCTGACGCCCCGCACCTGGAAATATGATGCATCACCTCCGATTAATCTTATGCCACTCTCCCGACCTTTTTTCAATCACAGTGTGGCTCATCAAATGACTGCTATTCTTGCTTGGTCCTGCACCTCTCGCATTTGCAGCCCACAGGCAATATGTAATCCTCGACATACGCTGGCCCGTAATCCATCGTGATTTCTTCACCCGCCTGAATATCCTTCCTTGACCAGACCCACACCCGTTTACCTGAAACGAATGACTTGGCGTTTGGCACGCACAAGTGGTTGATATACCGGATGCGTTCGCCACCTCTCCATAAGGAATTATGCTTCATTATGCCCTAACGGAAGCGACAGCCGAAAAATAGCACCGTGAGTTCCATTCCTCACAGTCAGGCTGCCGCCATGCTGCACGGCGATCTTGTAAGCAATAGACAGCCCGAGACCGACGCCTTTCTCTTTCGTACTAAAGAAAGGATCGAAGATGCGCGCGGCGATTGCAGGATCAACGCCGCCTCCTTTATCTTCCACCTCGACTACAACAGACTGCTTCTCGTTTTCCAAAAGCGTGCGCAACACAATTTGACCACCTTTGGGCATCGCTTGCAGTGCATTAATGGTGAGGTTGAGCAGCACCTGCTTGATCTGCTCAGCGTCAATCTTCACGAGGGGCAACTGCGGCGCGAGATTCGTTTCGACACACACTTTCTGAACCGCCGCCTGTTGATGCGTAAGCGTGGCAACGGCGCGCATAACTTCGTTGATGTCGGCGGGAGCGACGGCTGGTTTCGGCGGGCGGGCGAAACGTAAGAACTCGCCGACGAGCCGATCAAGCCGCTCCACCTCGCGTTTGGCGATGTCGGCGAACTCGCGTTGCGGGCTGTCGGCGGGCAGCGCATCCTCCATGATTTCAACCGCGCCCTTGATTGAGCCGAGAGGATTTCGCACTTCATGGACAACCGCCGACGAAAGTTCACCGAGCGAGGTGAGCCGGTCGGCTTGCAGCAGTTGCTCGAAGGTTTGGCGTAAATCGGTGTAAGCCTTTTGCAACTCTGCGGCAGTGCGCTCGGAGCGGGAGCGGGAGCGGCGGCTGCTGTCTCCGACAAGCCCCGTCACAACGCCGACGAGGTTGAAGATCACGATCTCGGCGTACTGGTTAAGCGCGTAGTCCGAATTGTGGTTGTGCCAATGCATTGAGATATGCGGAAAGTAGGCGAGGCTTGCGAAGAGCGCAGCACCGAGTCCGCCGCGCAAACCGAAAAGCACAGCGGCGGCTAGAATCGGGATGTAGTAGATGCGTTGATAAATCTCATGAAGCGTGATGCGGTCGAGCGGGGTCGCAAAGTGTAGAGCGGTGACAAGCAGGATGCTCGCGCCGATGAGGATAACTTGCAGCCAAGCGTTACGCACGCTTTTCACCTCTCATCGCTTTCCGCGTCGTCCGAGATTGAAGCTGCGAGTCCATATTTCTGCATACGATAAAGAAGCGCGCTACGCGTGATGTCGAGATAGCGCGCGGTGTGCGTCCGATTGCCGCCGTGCATCTCCAAAGCTTGTTGGATGATGTCTCGCTCGACCTGTTCGATGGAAAGTCCTTCCGGCGGAAACCGGAGCAGCAGGTTGGCAGCGTGTCCTGTTGGACGACGGATATGATCAGGTAAATCTTCGACGGCGATAGTGTCACCACGAGTTAATATGACCATCTGCTCGATGGTGTTCTCAAGTTCGCGGACATTGCCCGGAAAAGGATATTCAGAAAGCGCAGCAAAAACTTCACGCGAGATTTTCAGATTTCCGCAGCTGTGCCGCTCGCAGGCGCGTTTTAAGAAATGTTCGGCAAGGAGCGGGATGTCTTCGCGTCGCTTGCGCAAGGGAGGAAGTTCTACGGGGACAACGGCGAGACGGAAGTACAAGTCTTCGCGGAATGTGCCGTCTTCAATCATCGTGCGCAAGTTCCGGTTCGTCGCGGCAATGATGCGCACGTCAACTTTGCGCGGCGTGCTTTCGCCTAAACGCACGATCTCGCCTTCTTGCAGGACACGCAGCAGTTTAGGTTGCAGCGAAAGCGGCATCTGGCTGATCTCATCTAAAAAAAGTGTGCCGCGATGCGCTTCTTCGAACTTGCCCTTTGTGTCGGCGACTGCGCCGGTGAACGCGCCACGTTTGAAGCCGAACAATTCAGATTCGATTAAGGTTTCAGGAATCGCCGCGCAGTTAACTGCGAGGAACGGATGCCGAGCGCGCTTGCCTGAGAAGTGGATGCCTTTGGCGATGAGTTCCTTGCCCGTGCCTGATTCGCCAGTTATCAAAACGGTCGCATCCGTCGCCGTGACGCGCCCGACGCGGTCGAGCGCTTCCTGCATCGCTTGAGAGGTGCCGATGATTGACTCCAAGCGGAAACGCTCGTGAACTAAGCGACGCAGGTTACGATTCTCGGCAACCGCGCGCCCAAAGGTGAGCGCCTTCTCGACGGTCAAGCTGATCTGATCGCGGCTAAACGGCTTGGTGATGAAGTCGAACGCGCCGGAACGCATCGCCTCGACCGCCGTCTCCACATCGCCATAGGCGGTGATGACGATGACCGGCGTCTCGCTCTTGATAGCACTCGTGCGGCGCAACAGTTCCAGACCCGTGAGACCGGGCATTCGCAAATCGGTGATAAGGCAGTCCACTTCATGCGTGGTGAAGAGGTCGAGCGCGGCGAGACCGTCCGATGCCGTAAGTACCTCGTAATCATCTTCACGCAGCCGATACTCCAGCACGCGCTGCAGACTACCGTCGTCATCAGCAATCAGGACGAGGGGCGCGTGATCGCGGTTCGGCGTTTTCTCGGTATTCGTCGCCTCAGTTTTCATCAACAATTCACAGAGAGGAGTCCGATGAGATTTGCTTTGGTGTGGCGGCGTGCTGCTTGCTCGTCCACGCTTCCATAGCGCGCAGAGTTTCGACGGCTTCGACGGTGCTCCCTTGTAAGACTTGCTCGCTGAAGTGGAGGTATTGCTGCGCCAGTTGGTCAATGATACGCGCGTCTTCACTGATCGCTTCGGCGACGCTCGCCGCGACATCATCTCTTATCACGCTCGGACGCCCTTGCAGCATCCGTATGTGCGAGACGATGCGCATCGCCGGGGAATCGAGCTTCCGGTGAAAGGCGACGATAGCATCCTCAAGCGCACGCAGTTCGCGCTCGCGCCAGTTGGAGCGCCACAGCGCCCAGCCGAAAGCGACGCCGATAAAGAGAAAGATGCCGCGAAACAAGAGTTGCGTCGCGCCGGGACGCAACAACTCGTCGGCAAAACTGCCGGAAGAATGCACATCGGCACCGAGCTGAACGTGCATCACCGCGTCAATAACCCACATTGCCAGACCGAGCAGCAGTCCGTAGATGATTTCCTTGTAGCGCTTTAACATCGTTCTCTTAAATTAACTCCATGTAAATCACTGTCCGCGTTGTCGCGAGCAAGCCGGGTCTGCCACATCATACGCCTAATGAGTCTTCCTGCATCGGTCGCAACTGAGAGTTCGCGCATATCTTCATGGAAGGTGTTTATTGGCGCACGCTCAAGAAGATGCGCTACCTGCTGACCACTTTTGAAGCGGATTCACGTCAAGCGGACTCCGACACCCTTACGCTCATGGAAAGAGTCGCCTAGAGACGGTTAGAGGCGCTTCTTTTCCCTTCCGCTTGTACAAAATAATCTATTAAGTAGAACCGAAAAATTTCTTTGACCAAGTTATAATGCCGTCATCGCTTCAGAGTTAAAGGAGAAGAGATGACCGACTTCATGCTCAGCCGCCGAGCGCGTGCGAAGCTGCAAGACTTAATTGCACATCCGCACGACGCTCAGCAGACCCTTCGTGATTACGCCCTGCTCTGGCTTGATCTTAAGCCCCGACTTAGAAAGTGACCTCCTTGCGCCGGGAGGTGTAACGCCTCAAACACTCTCGGTGACTTTCACGGCAAACGATCAACGAGGCTCGACGATCAACTTGCCCCGCATCATGTTCATGCCGCAGGTGAACGTGAACTCGCCCGCCTTGTCCGGTGTGAACTCGATTGGCGTGATCTTGAACGCGGGCAGATCGCGCGCGATACCGAAATCACCGAAGACAATTTGCTCGCTGCACGAGGCGGTCTCGTCGCGATAGAAATCAAGACGAACCGGCGCGCCTTCTTTGACGACGATGACGTCTGGCGAGTAGCCACCTTTGACCGTGACTTTGATCTCCTGCACACCGCTCTCAGTAACGGACGCGGCGGTTGCCTCGCGCTCACCGAAGAAGTACCAGAGAACAAACCCGATGGCGGCGATGCCGCCGATGACGACCGCAATCTCTGTCATGTCCATAGGAGCCTCCTTTGGGTCTCTCACTCGCCAGCGCGGAAACGGCGCAGGCGTAAACTATTGGCGACGACCGAGACGCTCGAAAAAGACATCGCCGCGCTGGCGATGATCGGCGATAGCAACCAGCCCGTCAGCGGGTACAGCAGCCCGGCGGCGAGGGGTATGCCGATTACGTTATAGATGAACGCCCAGAAGAGGTTCTGTTTGATCGTCCGTAGCGTCGCGCGCGATAACTTGATTGCGGTTACTACGCCGCGCAGATCACCGCGTATGAGCGTGACATCCGAGGCCTCAATTGCCACGTCAGTGCCGGTTCCGATGGCGATGCCGACGTCGGCTTGCGCGAGCGCCGGAGCGTCGTTGATGCCATCGCCCACCATGCCGACGATTTTCTTTTCGGCTTGCAGCCGCTTGATCTCTCTGGCTTTGCCTTCCGGCAGGACTTCAGCCAACACGCGTGTGATACCGACCAGAGCAGCAACGGCTTTGGCCGTCCGCTCGTTGTCACCCGTCATCATGGCGACTTCCAAACCCATGTCCTGCATCTGTTTGATGGCGTCCTTCGACTCCGGCTTGATTTCGTCGGCGACCGCCAAGAGTCCGGCGAAGCGCCCGTCAACCGCCGCATACATCGGCGTCTTACCCTCGCCGGCCAAACGTGCCGCTTGTTCCTCGATTCCGTCGAGCGCAATTTTGCGGTCACGCATCAGCTTGAGGTTGCCGAGCAGCAAGTGACGACCGCCCGTCTCAGCTTCAATACCGTGTCCTGCAATGGCGTTGAAGTTTGCGACTTCGGCGAGTTGCAGTTGGCGCTCTTCCGCGCCGCGTACAATCGCTTCACCTAAAGGATGTTCGCTTCCCTTTTCAGCCGAGGCTGCGAGTCGAAGCAATTCGTCTTCGCCGACCGCGCCGGCTTCATTCCGAGCTGTCACCACGTCGGTCAACGCAGGCTGACCTTTGGTGATCGTTCCGGTCTTGTCGAGTACGATGGTATTCAGTTTGTGCGCCGTCTCCAGTGCTTCTCCGCCTTTAACAAGGACGCCCGATTCCGCACCGCGACCCGTCCCGACCATGATCGCTGTGGGCGTGGCAAGTCCCAATGCACAAGGGCACGCGATGATCAGCACGGCGACGAAATTGACGAGCGCGAAGGTGAAGCGCGTGTCTACGGGCGCGGCGACGAACCAGATAACGAAGGTTGCGATGGCGATGCAGATGACAATCGGTGTGAAGATACCGCTGATGACATCAGCCATGCGCGCAATCGGTGCTTTCGAGCCTTGCGCGTCCTGCACGAGCTTGACGATCTGTTGGAGCGCGGTGTCCTTGCCAACCTTCGTCGCCCTGAATCTGAACGCCCCCGTCTTGTTGAGGGTCGCGCCGAACACTTCGTCGCCCGGCTTCTTTTCGACGGGCAGGCTCTCGCCCGTCAGCATTGATTCATCAACCGCCGACGCGCCGTCCGATACTTCGCCGTCCACCGGAATCTTCTCGCCCGGACGGACGATCACCACATCGCCCGGCACGACCTCTTCAACCACGATGTCCAGCTCGCGCCCGTCGCGGACGACGCGAGCTGTTCTAGCCTGCAAACCCATCAAACGACGGATAGCATCACTCGTCTGCCCCTTCGCGCGTGACTCAAGCAGTCTGCCGAGAAGGATCAGCGCGATGATGACGCTCGCCGCCTCGAAGTAAACCGGCACCATCGGCGCATCTGTCATTCCTACCATGTCCGCCATCGGGTCAGCGCCGGTCGCACCCTCAATAAAGCCCGGAACAAGCGTCGCCGCGATTGAATAAAGGTAAGCCGCGCCCGTTCCCACCGCGATGAGCGTATTCATATCTGCCGCGCGGTGACGGAAAGCCGCCCACGCGCCACGATAGAATTCCCTGCCGCAGTAGAGGACGACCGGCGTGGTGAGCGCTAGTTGCAACCAGTTGACTCCTGGAAAATTGAACAATTCAATACGCCCATGCGACATCGCAATCACTAACACCGGAAAGGAAAGAACCGCCGCGATGATGAACTTGCGCTTCAGGTCGTTGTATTCAGCTTCACGTGCCGCAGTTTCGGAGTTCTCCGCCGCCGCATCGCCACCACCTCCCGGCACTTCGCGCAAGCGATAGCCGAAGTCTTCAATCGCGCGGCGAATTGCCGGCACGTCGGTTGCACCCGGCAGATACTCGACTCTCACCTCCATCGTTCCCAAGTTGAACGAAGCGTTTACAATGCCTCTTTGTGCATTCAAGTGCTTCTCCAACGGCTGACTTGAACCCGAAGGGCGAGCCGAGTCGTCCACGATAAAGTCGGCACGCGCCGTGCCCGCCGTACCGTAGCCGACATCCTTCACCGTCTCAATTAACTGCCGCACGCCTGTTCTCTGCGGGTCGTACTCGACGGTCGCGCGAGACGTGGCGAAGTTGACGCCCGCTTGGCGCACACCCGGAGCCTTCGAGAGTTTGCGCTCGATGCGCCGCGCGCACGCTGCGCAGGTCATCCCCGTGATCGGCAAATCAATTCGTTCGCCTGCGCCGTCCGGCGTCGTCCGCGTGTGACGATTGTCGTTCAAGGGCGCGCCCTCGACGACCGCGTGCGGCTGTGCGTTTTGTTCAGGCGCGCTCGAACCTGCAAAGCGTTCGGGGTCGGCATCGAACTTCGATTTGCAGGCGCTCGAACAGAAGTAATAGTTTTCCCCCGTGTGTTCGCTGTAACCTGCCGCCGTCGCGGGCGTAACTTCCATGCCGCACACCGGGTCTTTAACTGTGGTTTCTGTTGTGACCATTACGAGACTCCTTTCTCTCCTGCTCTCCCGGTTCAGGAAGCAGGGAAACCCGCGCGATCCAGAGCGGCGACGATCTCCTGACGCGGCACACGCTCCGTATGCTTGACCGTCACGGTTTTAGCAGCTGTATCAACGTCCACCTGATTTACGCCCCGCAAATTGTCGAGAGCCTTCTTTATCGCGCTCGCGCACCCTCCGCAGACGACAGATGGCACCGACAGTGTCGTTTGCTGTGTGTTCATTTTCTCTTTTTCTCCATTCTTGTTCTTCACAGCGCGAGGCGCGATGCCGGTGACTTCCGGCAGCCTGCGCCTTCGCTCTTTACCTGTACCGACAATCATAAATCCTGTAGTCGTGTACAGAGTCAAGAGGAGAACCATCCGGTGCAATTAAGCGATATTTGCGACCGACGAGGGAGCGCGAAGCTCTCGCACATCGGCAACTATCAAAGGACGCTGGCAGCCCACGCCACCGCCAAATAACGCACCGCCTTGCCAAGCAATGTCCAGAATGAAAACCAGATAAAAGATAGCTTCATCCCACCGGCGAGCGCGACCAGCGCATCGCCGACGAACGGCACCCACGTAAGCAGCAACGCCGGTTGCCCATAGCGATGCAGCAGACGCGCGGCGCGCGTGTCGCCCGCCCCTCCTTCATGACTTTTGCTTAGGGTTTGCGCAGCGCGGCGACCTAACCAGTAAGTCGTACACGCGCCGAGATAATTACCTACCGTCGCCACAAGCACCGGCACAAACATTTGCCCTTCGGTTCGCACGATGGCGACCAACGCCGCTTCCGAGCCGAGGGGGAGCAGTGTCGCCGCTAGAAACCTCCACACGAAGAGTCCGGCATAGATGGTCAGCAAATTCGACATCCCGCCTTGTAAATGTTACGTACTGCGTTTCCCGTCATCACTACGAAAGAGGAAGCGAGAGAAGAGCGTCCGGTTCCGCGCGATGACCCGATATCCTAATTCCACAAACTGGATGAATGGCGGCAACCAAAGCAAACGCGGTAGACCGTAGCCCCAACCAAGTCGTTCTAAGATGAAGAGCGTCGCTCGACCGGCGCGCAGTATTTCGCCGTCCGCTTTAATGACATGCACCGCGCGCTGACAGGCTTCGTACAGCTCCGGCGTCATCGGTGGCTGCGGCGCGTCTTGAAAAGCGATTGTCTCAAACTCGTGCTGCGTGTCCTTCCGTCTGACCCAGACGGACATGTGTCGTCACATGCCTCACGCGCCGTCGTAAATCATCAAGTGTCTCGCCTGCATATAACGCTTCGTCACGCACATCCCCTTACATGAGTTGCCATGATTTTCCTCCTTAGTCGTTAACCTCAACCACAAACGTCTGTTCCCCGCGCTACCCGCGCGCCAACGCAATTCAATCTCCGGCGACCGGCGCGGGACGCAACTTCTCTGAGAACGGCGGCACGTCCTTCTCGGGAATGTGGTCTTCGCCGAACTCGTTCGTCTTGCCCGCCTTGGCCGCTTCGCGCTCGCGGATAATGCGATCCGCAATCGGACGTCCGAATTTGCAGAAGACGGCGGGCGTCACAATCTGGTCGAGCAACGTCGAAGTCAGGATGCCGCCGATCACGACTACGGCGAGCGGTTGCAGAATCTCTTTGCCCGGCTGGCCCGCCGCGATGGCGAGCGGGATGAGCGAGAGTCCCGCCGTCAATGCGGTCATCAGCACGGGGACTAATCGCTCCAACGAGCCGCGAATAACCATGTGCTCGGTGAAGTCTTCGCCTTCTTCGCGCATCAGGTGGAGATAGTGCGAAATCATCATGATGCCGTTGCGCGAAGTGATACCGACCAAGGAGATGAAGCCGACGAGCGTAGCGACGGAGAAGACGCCGCCCGTAATCAACAACGCGAAGATCGCGCCGATCAGCGCGAGCGGGATGTTGATCATCACCTGCAACGCCGAACGCCAGTCGCCGAGCGCTTTAATCAAAAGGAAGAAAATGGCGATGAGTGAAAAGATCGTCAACAGCGACAGCGTGCGCGTTGATTCTCGTTGCGCCTCGAACTGTCCGCCGTACTCGATGAAATAACCTTCCGGCAGTTGCACTTGCGCCCCGATGCGCTGCTGCATCTCAGCGACGACACTGCCTAAGTCGCGGTCGGCGACGTTAGAAGAAACCACGATACGGCGCTGCGTGTTTTCACGAAGAACCTGATTCGGTCCCGGAAGGAGTTCGATGTCGGCGACCGCCGAGACGGGAATCTGCGTGCCCTGCGGCGTGTCAACCGTGACATTGCGCAGCGCGTCGAGGTTGCCGCGCGATGCGTCGTCGAACCGCACCACCACGTCGTAGCGACGTTGACCTTCGACGGCTTCGGAGACGACTTTGCCGTTCAGCGCGGTCTCCAGCGTCTCGGCGATCTCGCCGGGCTGCAACCCGTACTGTGCGGCGGCGGTGCGATTGACGTTAAAGCGCACCTGCGGAATCAAGACCTGCTTCTCGATCTGCACGTCGGTAGTGCCCTCGACGGTGGTCATCACGTTGCGAATCTCTTCGGCTTTCGCACGCAGCGATCCTAGATCGTCGCCGAAGAGTTTGACCGCGATCTGCGCGCGCACGCCCGATTGCAGGTGGTCAATGCGGTGCGAGATCGGTTGACCGACATTCACAGAGACGCCGGGAATTTGGGCGAGCTTTTCGCGCACCTCGCTGATGACCGCTTGACGCGAGCGATCCGTTTCTGTGAGGTCAACGTCAATCTCCGTGTAGTGAACACCTTCGGCGTGTTCGTCTAACTCGGCTCTTCCGGTGCGCCGTCCGGTTGAGATGACTTCCGGCACGGACAGAACCAGCTTTTCGGCGATTTGCCCGATGCGGTTCGACTCGGTAAGGCTCGTGCCGGGTTGCGCGAGCACGTTGATCGTGAGTGTTCCTTCGTTGAACTCCGGCAGGAAAGCCGTGCCGACGAATGGCAGCGTGGAGATTGCCGCGAGGAACATCAACGTCGCGACGATGATCACTTTGTATGGATGATGCAAGGTTCGGTGCAGCAGTTTTTCATCCCAACGCTTCAAGAAGCGCACGAGGAAACCTTCCTTGCCGTGTTCCATTGATTTCATTTTCGGCAGCAGGTACGAAGCCAAAACGGGAGTCACCGTCAAACTCACCAAAAGCGAGGCGACGAGCGACGTGATGTAAGCTAACCCTAACGGTGCGAGTAGCCTTCCTTCGACGCCCGACAAAGCGAAGAGCGGAATGAAGACGAGCGCGACGATCACCGTCGCATAAACGATTGAGGAACGGATCTCTAATGAAGCGTAGTAGATAACTTCAAGCGACGGGCGCGGGTTTGGCAGAGTGCGATTCTCGCGCAGGCGGCGAAAGATGTTTTCTATGTCAACGATAGAGTCGTCAACCAGTTCGCCGATAGCGACCGCCAAGCCGCCGAGGGTCATCGTGTTGATCGAAACGCCGAACGCCTTGAAGATGAGGAACGTGATGATGAATGAAAGCGGAATCGCTGTCAGCGTGATCGCCGTCGTGCGGAAGTTCAGGAGGAACAGGAAGAGCACGATGACGACGAGGATCGCGCCGTCTCTCAGGGCTTCGATGACGTTCTCGATTGAGG
>JACDEG010000411.1 GCA_013816505.1 Pyrinomonadaceae bacterium
ACCCTGAGCTGCCGCGCCTCCAATACTCGCTCGGCATCGGGTACACAAAACTGAGTCGCAACAGTGAAGCCATCGCCGCCTTCGAGAAAGAGTTGCGACTGACGCCGAAAGACTTCACCACGATTTTTTACCTCGCGTATTTGCACGAGGCCGGTGATGATCTGAGTGCGGCGCGAAGGCTCCTCGACGAAGCGTTGAAGCTGGAGCCGCAGTCGCCGGAAGCGAACGCGTTGCTCGGCAAGATTCTGATGAAGCAAGGAAAGTCAGCGGAAGCTCTACAGCCTCTTGAGAGCGCCGTCCTCAAAGACCCGACCGACCCCGACAAGCGTTACCTGCTGGCGCGCGTCTATCAAACACTCGGTCGCCGCCAGGACGCAACGCGCGAGTTCGCCGAAGTGCAACGCCTCAAGGCGCGACAACTTGAAACCGACCGCGCGCGTACGCCGAAGCATTAGGCAGTGGCCAATGGACAGTGGGCAGATAGTCGAACGCAGAAACCCTGAAGGCAGTCAGGGTGTTTCTTTCCTGACTGCTTTCCGCCTACTGCTTACTGCTTTTCCCCTCGACGATTAATATGATTCGATCAACGGGCAAGTCGGTCAACTTCTCGACCGCGCCGCTCGGCCACCGAATCGTGACGGAGTCTATTTTAGTTGCGGCGCCGAGGCCGAAGTGCAGCCGCCGATCCGAGTGCGATATATAACTGTCGCCGCCGTGTATCTCGCTGACCTGCGTCAACCCTCCCGCCATCAGCGTGACTTTCGCGCCGACCGCGTTTCGATTCGACTTCGTGCCGGTCAGACGCAGGGTGATCCAGTGCCCCGCCTTCGAGCCGCCGTCGTTACGCAGCAACATCGGCGGGCCGTCGAGGTCGTTGACGACAATATCAACGTCACCATCTTCATCGAAATCTCCGAACGCCGCGCCGCGCGAAGAACGCCGTTCCGAGAGAGCCGCGCCTGCGGATGCCGCGACTTCGGCGAACGTGCCGTCACGCAAATTCCGGTAGAGGAGTTTGCGTTGCCGATACATCGCGCCCGGAAACGCGCCTTCAATCTGCGGGTAGACGTGGCCGTTGGCGACGAACAAATCGAGCCAACCGTCGTTGTCATAGTCGAAGAGCCGTGTCCCCCAGCCGACGTAAGGCATACTTACGCCAGCGGTCTTCGTCACGCGCGACACGTCCGCGAAACTGCCGTCGGCGTTCTGTTTTAAAAACAGATTGTATTGATCGGCGAACGTGGTGGTGACTAAATCCATCCGCCCGTCGCGGTCATAATCGCCGCGAGCAATTCCCATGTTGCCTAACTCGACGCCGTTCTCGTCAACCGCGATGCCGAGCGCGAATCCCATCTCAGTGAATGTCCCGTCGTGATTGTTGCGATAGGCGTAGTTTGGCGTCGCGTCGTTCGCCAGGACGATGTCCGGCCACCCGTCATCGTCAAAGTCCGTCCACATCACGCCGAGGCCGTAGAAGCCGAACGGGTCGTTAACTCCGGACGCCTTCGACACGTCGGTGAACGTCCCGTCGCCGTTGTTGCGATAAAGGGAATCGCCCGCGCCCGCAAGGCCGCGAGGCCCGCACTGGACGGGGACGCCGCGATATTGGCACAGCTTCCCTCTGCCGAACTGCGGCAGGTCGCTCAGTTTGAAATCAACGTAGTTGCTGACGAACAAATCCAGTCGGCCGTCGCGGTCGTAATCGCCCCACGCCGCGCCGGTCGAGAACCGCGGGTCACTGACGCCGGCCTTCATCGTCACGTCCTCAAAAGTGCCGTTGCCGCGGTTGCGATACAGACGGTTCGGGCCGAAGCACGTCACGTAGAGATCATCAAATCCATCGTTGTCGTAATCGCCGACGGCGACGCCCATCGCCCAGCCGGGGTCACTGACGCCCGCTTTCAATGCGACATCCTCAAACGTTCCATCGCCGCGGTTGCGATAGAGCGCGGACGGCGGGCGTGGCCGATCCGCTATCGCCGCTTCGACCGTGTGCGAATTGGTGAAGTAGATGTCGAGCCGATGGTCGTTGTCGAAGTCGAACAGAGCGACGCCGCCGCTCATGCTCTCGACGATGAACTTCTTATCCGGCGACGAAACGTTGACGAAGTTGATGCCCGCCGCTTTCGTCACGTCGGTGAAGACAACGCTGCCCGGCTTCAGCGCAACTTGTGCGAAGCTCGATGAGATAAACGCGCACATCAGCATCATCGAAAGCGAAACGCGCGCCAGATATTTTCTTTGAGTTGAGGGAATCATTTTATCTGTGATGATGACTAATCGCGCGGCCATGAATACACCAACCCCGCACAGCACCAAGCGGCAGCGTCGGCAACTTAATCCGAATCTTACCTGAAGACGAAAGGGGCGCACATCCTGTCTTGGACGGACGAACTCCGAGGAGCCTTTGAAGTGCGGCGGTCCGGTTCGACTCTAAATCAGAGAGAGTGGGACACGGACTTAACACAGAGACACAGAGGACACAGAGAAAAGCCGATGCGTTTAGTCTTCTCTGTGTCCTCTGTGTCTTCCGTCTCCGTGTCTCTGTGTTAAAGCTGACTGCCTTCGCCATGCGAATCGTCGCTGTACCATTCTTCCACGTCTCTATTTAGAGACTTTCCGCCGCTCCCGGCGACGGCGCGTATTCTCTGTCATGTTATACTCCGTCCCGTTCGTTCTGGCGTTTCTCCCTTTCACAACTTTTCAAAACATCAAGAGATGCAGACTATGACCTTTTCACCCACGCGATTACTGCGCGCGACGTGCCTACTGGTGGTCGTTGCTGTGACCGTCGGCTTTGTCAGTGCGATTACCACCGCCACCGCGCGGAAGCCGAAGAAGTTGCTGGTCGTGACGGTCACGAAGGGCTTCCGTCATCAATCGCTCCCGACCGCCGAAAAAGTGCTGCAAGCTTTGGGCGAGCAGAGCCGCGACTTCAGCGTCGACTACGTGCGCACCGACGAAGAGATGCGGACGAAGATGACGCCAGCGGCGCTCAAGGAATATGACGGCGTTGTTTTCGCCAGTACCACCGGCGACCTGCCGCTGCCTGACCGCGAAGGGTTCCTCGACTGGATCAGAGCCGGCCACGCATTCATCGGCATCCACGCCGCGGCCGATACGTTCCACAATTACCCTCCGTACATCGAAATGATCAACGGCGAATTCAAAACGCACGGACCGCAGGTCAGCGTCGACTGCATCGTGGAGGACGCCAAGCACCCGGCGACGAAGGGTCTGTCGAGCCCGAAGACTGTCTTCGACGAGATTTACGTGTTGAAGAACTTCGACCGCAATAAAGTCCACATGCTGCTGTCGCTCGATAAGAACCCGGACCAGAAAGACCCGAACTACAACAAGCCGGAGTATCACCCGATTGCGTGGACACGAATGTATGGCAAGGGGCGCGTCTTCTACACGGCGCTCGGCCATCGCGAAGATGTGCTCGAAGCTGACTGGTACAAACAGCACCTTCTCGGCGGCATCCGCTGGGCGCTCAATCAGGCAAAGGGCGACGCGAAGCCGCAGAAGCGGTGATGGATGATGAGAACAGTTTTCAGTTTTCGGTTTTCAGTTTTGAGATGGAAACTGGAAACCGTTGTCTTCCTACTTAACTCACCCACACGAAGAGAACTCTATCAGACCTGTTGCAAAATCAATTGCTATGTTTAGAGGCGGGCTATGCCCGCCGGCGCATGGTTGAATGTAACGGACACAGGCGGGCGTAGCCCGCTTCTAAACAAACGGGTTTTTTACTTTTGCAAGAGGTCTAATCTTCAGACGTGGCGATGAGCGGCGGGCGCGCGGTGAAGGGTTGCGCACGCTCGTAGGCGTGGGCGAGGCGGAAGAGCGTCGCTTCGCCCCAGTGGCGGCCGAGCAATTGAAAGCCGATGGGCAGGCCTGTCGACGATAGCCCGCACGGCACCGCGATGCCGGGGATGCCGGCGAGGTTCGCGGTGCAGGTGTAGATATCACTCAGGTACATCGCGAGCGGGTCGTCTGTCTTCTCGCCGAGCAGAAAGGCGGGCGTCGGCGTGGTCGGCGTCAGAATCGCGTCGCACTGCGCGAGGGCGTCGAGGAAATCTTTCTTGATGAGGGTGCGCACCTGCTGCGCCTTGCGGTAGTAAGCGTCGTAGTAACCCGATGACAGCACGTAGGTGCCGAGCATGATGCGCCGTTTGACTTCGGCGCCGAAACCTTCGTCGCGTGTGCGGCGATACATCTCGGAGAGCGTGCGCGCCTCTTCAGTGCGGTGGCCGTAGCGCACGCCGTCGAAACGCGCGAGGTTCGCGGATGCCTCGGCGGTCGCGATGATGTAATAGACGGCTATCGAGTATTTGGCGTGCGGCAGTTCGACATCCACAATTTCCGCGCCGAGGTCGCGGTACGCTTCAATCGATTGCTCGACGCTTCTGCGCACCTCATCGTCGAGGCCATCGCCGAACAGCGCGCGGGGGACGCCGATGCGTGCGCCGCGTGCTCCTTCCGTGTCGAGTTCCGCCGCGTAGTCGGGCACCGGCACGTCCGCCGTCGTCGCGTCGTGCGGGTCACGCCCGGCGATCACGCCGAGCACCGCCGCCGCATCACGCACCGTCAGGCCGAAGACGCTTACCTGATCGAGCGACGAGCCGAAGGCGACGAGTCCGTAGCGCGAGACGCGACCGTAGGTTGGCTTGACGCCGACGATGCCGCACAGCGACGCGGGCTGACGCACCGAGCCGCCGGTCTCTGAGCCGAGCGCGACGGGCACGATGCGCGCCGCGACCGTTGCCGCCGACCCGCCTGACGAGCCGCCGGGCACACGCGCGGTGTCCCACGGATTGCGCACCGGGCCAAACGCCGAGTTTTCGTTCGACGAACCCATCGCGAACTCGTCGCAGTTGGTTTTGCCGATGATGACCGCTCCGGCGGCGCTTAACCGCTCGATCACCGTCGCGTCGTAAGGCGGGTGATAGTTTGCCAGGATACGCGACCCGCACGAGGCTTGCAGACCGCGCACGCAGATGTTGTCTTTGACAGCGATTGGAACCCCGACCAGCGCGCGGGGCGCGTCACCAACACTTTGCGGCGCGCTCAATTCGTCAGCGCGTCTCGTTGCGCCCGCGCGGTCGATTTGCAGAAAAGCGTTGAGCGTGTCGTTCAACTTCTCGGCGGCGTCAAGTGCAGCGTCAGTCACGGCGCGCACCGTCGTCTCGCCACGCGCGATGCGCAGGGATAGGCTCTCAATTGTGTGATCAGGATTATTCATTTTATGAGTTAAGGGTGAGAGGTCAGAGAAGGATGAACAAAAGCCATCGAACAGTTTTGAGTTTTGAGTTTTGAGCTGAAAACCGAAAACTCAAAACTGTTTGCTTTTGCCTTCCTGCTTACCTCTATGTTCTTACAGCACTTTCGGGACGCGGAAGTATCCGTGGGACGGGTCGGGGGCCTGGTCAAGCGCGGCGGCCTGGCCGAGCGAGCGGTGCCGCACGTCGTCGCGCCCCGCCCTGGTTCGCTCGCCTTCGGGCGTGAAGCCGCCGGTGGCCGGTTCGACCTGGCTGGTGTCCAGCTCGTTCAACTGCTCGACGTAGGCGACGATGGAGGCGATCTGCGGCGTCAGCGCGCGGCGCTCCTCGTCGGTGATTTCGAGGTGCGCGAGCTTCGCGATCTTTTCGATGTCGGATTCGGTAATTGGCATGACGTTGCTTTTCGATTCGCGATAATCAAGTTTTCATTTCCGGTGTTCCTGCGCGTCGATGT
>JACDEG010000412.1 GCA_013816505.1 Pyrinomonadaceae bacterium
CTCTTTCTCTCTCTTTCTCTACGCGCTCCGCGTGCACGAGCGGTTAAACCATTTGGCTCACGTTGCCGCAGTCAAAAACAACGTGAGCCAAAAATCTTCCCCCGCTTTGTCCCTCAAGCACTCTTAATCGCACGGATGGCCGGATTGACCTCGGCCTCTGCCAGATGCTGCAACTCGATCAGCTTCATCAACGCTTCGACCGGAGAGAGAGAGTTCAGGTCAACTGCCAGCAGCATCTGGATGGTACGCGCCCCGCGCGCGTGGGAAGCGTTCGCCCCCGCGTGTTCGGGGAGTTTGTTTTCGTGCTCGGCCTCGCCCGCGTTCAACATCCCGGGCTGCGATTCATATTCCGTCAGCAATTCCTGCGCGCGCCGCACGACCGGGCGCGGCAGGCCCGCCAGACGCGCGGCGTAAATCCCGTAACTTCCCTCGGCGATCCCCGGACTCACTTTGTGAAGGAAGACCAACTCACTCCCCTGCTCGGCGATTTCGACATGTAGGTTGCAGAGGCGCGGCAGCATCTCGGCGAGTTCCGTCAACTCGTGATAGTGCGTCGCGAACAGAGTTTTCGAGCGCAGTTTCGGATGGTTGTGAACGAACTCAAGCACCGCGCGCGCCACCGCCAACCCATCGTAGGTGGAAGTGCCGCGGCCCAACTCGTCCAGCAGAATCAACGACCGCGCGGTGGCGTGGTGAAGGATGTGCGCGGTCTCGACCATCTCCGTCATAAATGTCGACTCGCCGCTGCCGATCCGATCATAGAGTCCGATGCGCGTAAACACCCGGTCGCAGATTCCGATGGTGGCTTCCGCGGCGGGCACGAAACACCCGACCTGCGCCATCAACACGATCAACGCCGCCTGCCGCAGATAGGTCGATTTACCGGACATGTTCGGCCCGGTAATCAGCGCGATTTGCGGCGCGCCATCGCCGCCGAGTTCGAGGTCGTTCGGAACGAAGGCTTGCTCTTCGCACGATCTTTCGAGCACCGGATGACGACCACCCTCAATCTTCAGCACCGGAGAATCAGCGATTGTCGGCCTCACGTAATGGAACTTCGCCGCGCCTTCGGCGAACGATGCGATGACATCGAGGTACGCCAGCGTCCGCGCGGCGGCGAGCATCTCGTCGCGGTTTCTGCCGATTTCGACGCAGACCCGGCGGAACAGACTCGTCTCCAGTTCGGTGATGCGCTCCTGCGCGTTCAGCACCATCGACTCGTACTCTTTGAGTTCGAGCGTGATGAACCTTTCGCCCTGCGTCAGTGTCTGTTTGCGCGTGTAATCGGCGGGCACTAGGCGGAGGTTCGGGCGCGTCACCTCGATGTAGTAGCCGAACACTTTATTGAACCCGACTCTCAGGCTCTTGATCCCTGTCCGCGCACGCTCGCGCTGCTCCATCTCCGCGAGAAACGTCTTGCCGTTACGCAACAACGCACGCAGTTCATCAAGCTCGGCGGAGAAACCTTCGCGGATGATGTTCCTTGTTTCGGCGCGCACCGGCAACTCGTCGTTCACCGCCGAGCGAATCAGGTTAAGCGCCGCGTCGCACACCGGCAGCGCATCGAGTGTTGCGCCGAAGCGTGTGGCATCGCGCTGCAACACCGCACGGACGCGCGGCAGAAGTTCGAGGCTCTGACCGAGCGCAAGTATCTCGGACGCGGAGGCGATGACCGCCCGCGCACGCGCCGCGAGCCGCTCGATGTCGTGTACCGTGTCGAGCGCCGCGAACATTTCGGCACGCGCGCGATGATCGGCGACGAACCACGCGACGTGCTCCTGCCGCCCGACGATCTCCGCCGCGTCGAGCAACGGTTGGCGCAACCAGCGCCGCAGCAGGCGACCGCCCATCGCCGTGCGCGTCTCGTCAAGGGTTGCGAGCAGCGACGGAGCGCCGCCGAAACTCTCGAAGACTTCGAGTGTCCGCAGAGCGCGCGCGTCGAGTTGCATGAAAGCTTCGGGTTGGTAGCTCGTGAGGCGGGTCAGTTGATCGAAGATGGCGTTCCGCGTCTCGTGCAGGTACGCGAGCAGCGCCCCGGCGGCGCCCGTCGCGAGCGGCCACGACACCAGCCCGAATGGCGCCAGCGTGCGCGTCGCGAAGTGCTTTAACAGGGTCCGCCGCGCCTGCGCGAGTTGATAGTGTTCGTCGGGAACACGTGTCACGAATCCCGGCAGCGAGTTGCCCCTGATTTCCGCGCCGTGCGGCACCAGTATTTCCGACGGGGCGATGCGTTCCAGTTCGGCGAGCGCCGCTTCCTCCGTCAATTCCGTGGCGGCAAAGTCTCCGGTGGTGACATCCGCGTAAGCGACTCCGGCTCTCCGCCCATCACTTGTGTAAGCCGCGAGGTAGTTATTGATTTTGCTCTGCAACAGTCCGGGCTCGACCACCGTGCCGGGCGTCACGACCCGCACCACGTCTCGCTCAATCAAGCCGCGCCCGGCGGCCCCCTTCATCGGCGCGTCGGTCAGTTGCTCGCAGATCGCGACCCGATGACCACGCGCCAGGAGGGTCGCCAGATGTCTTTCGAGGCTGTGGTGCGGAACGCCGGCCAGTGGGACGCGGAGGTTGCGACCCATCGGCTTTGATGTGAGGACGATGTCGAGTTCGCGCGCGATGATTCGTGCATCGTCGTCGAATGCTTCATAAAAGTCACCGATCCGGAACAGCAGAATCGCGTCGCGGTGGCGTCGTTTGACGTCAAGGTACTGTTTGCGGAGGGGCGGCGCGGTCATCACTCGAAGATTCCCGCCAGGATATCTTCGACCGAGGTGAGCGCGCGATGCAGACGCCTCAATTCGGCGAAGCTGAAGATGGTCGTGACCCGACCGATCTCATGAAAGGCCCCTGCGCGCGCTTCGCTCAGATGTTTCTGGGCGCGGCCCGTGTCATGCTCGCTGGCGACGATCAGGTAAGGTTTTGAGCGTTGCGCGTCGTAGGCATGTTTCAGCTTGGCGAGCGCCGAGTCGATGCTGCCCTTGCGCTGAACCTCGAAGACGTGGCTGAGCCGCGGGCTGGCCTCGCCCTCGCGCCACACCACGTCATAATACTCAAACTCCATTTGCGCGTAGTAGCCTAGCACCCGTCCTACATCCAACAACATTTGTTGCGCCTCAACGTGCGTGAAAGTCGCGAGGTCACCGGCGGCACTCTCCGCCGTCTGGGCTAATGAAAACTGTGTGGCCTCGTCCGCCGCGCGTTTCCGGCCGGCGTTGGTTATCACCCAGAGCCCGCGATGACGCTCGATCAAACGCTGGTCGTCGAGCGCCCGGCCCGCGCGCTGCACGATCCGCCGCCATCCGCCGCGGTGCCCGTTACGTAGCGCATGCACATCCGTCTCGGTCATCTGCGGGAAGTAGGCCACCAGTCGGTCGTACAGGAAACGCACGTCTTCCTCGCCGCCGGTCGCGACGAGTTCTTGCAGGATCGGAAGCTCGATCCGCTCGATAACAGGATAAGCCATCGTGAAAGATAAAACGGTTGCCGGGGTACAATTTCGCGGCGAGAAATCCTCACCAACAAGCGTCGAAGTTGATAACGCAAACTTACAAGAGATGATGCACCACAATCAAGCACAGAATCGCGTCATCGTGATGATCGGATGTTAACCATCAACTCAGACCACGAAGAGATAAGGCGGCGGCAATCAGTTGACTGCACGCCGCCTCGGTTGCCTGGTGGGTTCAGTGGCTAAGCCGCCTGCAACGATCTCTTGAGGTTGAAACAGTGCAGTATCTCGTCGGCGTCGAGCGTGTCCCGTTCCATCAATTCGTCGACCAGGCGAGCAATCTCCGCGCGACGGGCGTCGACCATCTCGCAGGCGCGTTTCATCTGCTCGTTGATGATGACGTTGGTCGCCTGTTCGATGCGGTCAAGCAGCGCCTGGCTATGTGGGTCTTCGGGCTTGCCGAGGTGAATCGGCCCCAGCGGACTCATCCCGAATTCGGCGACCATCCGGCGGGCAATCTCGACGGCGCGCTCGATGTCGTTCGACGCCCCGGCGGTCATCGTGTCAAGCAGCAGTTGTTCGGCGGCGCGCCCGCCAAGGAGCATCGCAATCTGATCTTCTAAATACTCGCGCTTCTTCATCAGACGGTCGCGCTCCGGCAGCGACTGCGTCACGCCGAGGGCGCGCCCGCGCGGAAGGATCGAGACTTTGTGAACGGGATCGCCGTTCCGCACGTCGAGTCCGACCGCGACGTGACCAGCTTCATGAACCGCTGTCGCGTAGCGTTCGTCATTGTCCATCATGAAGCCGCGGCGCTCTGCGCCCATCAGAATTTTATCCCGCGCATATTCGACGTGATGGCGGGCGACGGCCTCGGAGTTGTCCCTGGTCGCCGCGATGGTTGCTTCGTTCAGCAGGTTCGCCAGGTCAGCCCCTGAAAAGCCGGGCGTTCCGCGCGCAATCCAGCCCAGATCGAGTCCCGACTCCAGCTTCAATCTTTGCGCATGCACCGCCAGAATCTGTTCGCGCCCACGCACGTCCGCCAGGTTGACCGCGATCTCGCGGTCGAACCGGCCAGGGCGGGTCAAAGCCTGGTCGAGGATGTCGGGCCGGTTGGTCGAGGCAATAATGACGATCCCGCTTAATTGTTCGAAGCCGTCCATCTCAATCAGCAATTGGTTGAGAGTCTGATCCTGATCGGCGGAGGCCGAATCGCCACTGCGACCGCGACGCCGGCCGAGCGCGTCAATTTCATCGATGAATATGACGCAGGGCGACAACTTGCGTGCGCGAGCGAACAGACGACGCACGCGGGCGGCACCGAGTCCGGCGAACTTCTCCTGAAAGTTCGATCCCGACACGGCAAGGAAAGGCACCCCGGCCTCGTTCGCGGCGGCACGCGCGAGCAGAGTCTTCCCTGTGCCCGGCGACCCTGACAGCAGAATGCCCCGTGGCGCCCGCCCGCCGAGCCGACCGAAACGCTCCGGGTCGCGCAGGAAATCGATGGTCTCAGCAAGCTCGTTCTTCGCTTCGTCAACGCCCGCCACATCGTCAAAGGTCACGGTCTGACCACCGCTTCCGTCCGTCAACTTAAAGTCGCCCTGACCACCCATGCTGGCGAACACGCGCCACCCGACCAGACCGAGCGCGAGCAGCGTCAGTAACGGCAACGCCATGCTCATCACTGTCTCCATGATGCTCGGACGCAGCGAGCGAAACTTGACGGGGATATTGTTCTTCGCGAATGAGCTAACGATCTCCTGTTGCGCCGCCTCGTTCGTGACGACGGCCTGCACCAGCAACCCGTTCTTTAGCGTCACGGTCAACAACTCTCCATCGACCGAGAGCGACGCGGCCGCTGCGATTTCGTCGGGCGCGCGGAGTCGTGTGTAATCGATTTCCGAAACGGCGGGTTCGCTACTTTTGAAGAAGTGAAACGCACTGACGGAGAGTAGAAGCAGAATGACTGTGACTAATGCCATTAACTGATTAGCTTTGGGGGAACGAATTATCAACCGGGGAAAAGGCATAAAAAAGAATCTCCTCAGCGACGCGGCGACCAGCGAGAGGGCCGCGCATTTAATTTAATTGATTGCGAATAGAAGGGACTAAATCAAGGAGCCGCGTCGGCGAAGTAGGAAAACCCGCCAGAGAGACTATCGGGACGTCCCTTAAAAAAAGAGACGACGTTCACCGCGGAGGATTGCCGCGAACGCATTTTCACTTTAACAGTCACCCGCCGAATTAGTCTAGCAATATTTAATAATGGCTCAATAGCCGATTCAGGGA
>JACDEG010000036.1:0-9987 GCA_013816505.1 Pyrinomonadaceae bacterium
GCGCGGGCGTGCGTAGACGAGATAGACGACGACGCCAATGACGAGCACGCCTGAAACCGCGACGATGAATGATGGCCGCGCGTCGAGGCCGAATTCACCGTTCGTGAAAACCGCCCGCTCATGCTTGAAAAAAAACTGCACGAGTTGATCCATGCGCCGGCGCTCCGTTTGGCTTCTCAGACATCATCATCTCGTCAACCGGGTTTGATCGTTTGCGGGTTCGACACCCGTCGGGCGACAAGCCCCCGTTGGTTTATTCACTCACAGTGTAATGGCTGCTTCTCAGAATTTAAAAGCCGCAACGCCGCAGGTCTTCAGCCTTCACGTTGATCTCGTCTCTACCCAGTCATCTTTTCACTTTATGAAGTCATCGAGTTATAACATCTTAGAGAGCCGCCATCAGTCTGCGATGTAAATTATCGTAAAATTTGTCAACCGCTTGTATAAATATCCTTCGAATAGGTGTTCTTCGCATCGACCTCCATGTTGCTGTCGCTCGGTGGCGTCGGGCCGGGGTGAATCTTGAGACTTGAAAATTATTCGGACAGAATCGCTTTACTGTGTATCGATTAGAGTGTGTGGTGGGACTGCCTTAAAAACGACGGGCGCTCGAGCGTTTTCTAGTCAGCTAATTTTCAAACGATAGTGTGACTGTAGAGGTCGAGACGGACGTCTTGATTGAGGTCATCATTCTGGTTAAACGACAAGCATTCATAACGGATTTCCAAGAGTTAGCTTTTCGTCTTGAGAGCTGCATGCTTATTTCCAACCAGAATCAATCAGCTTCGTTCGGGGTCGTGACCTAACTTATGCCGACCGAGAATCTCTTCCCAATCATCCGGATGAAAGCTTCCCGAAAACTGTTCCCTCGCCTGATCGAGCGTGTAGCCGCCTTCCAGCAATTCGGTGATGAGTCGCGACTGCTCGGCAATCTCTTCGGTGGTTAGTTTCCGACCCTGTTCTGATCGCGCGCCCTCTGCATCCTCTGACGTGGAGAGTTTTGGTTCGTCCCTGGTCAACGCCGCTCGGTGAACAAACTTTCTTTTCAGGTGGGCCGCCAGAAAAGCCGGAACCGATGCGACCATCTTGGTTTTACTCGCTGCTTCCCTCAACTCCGTCACAAGAATATCCGCCACTTCTCCCCAACGTGCTTGCTCACCGTGGTCTGGCTCGACGCCCGTGATTTCTTTCGAGACTTCCCGCAGTTTGCCCACGAACGTGACAAACGCTTCATCATCATTTTTTTCCAAAGTCTTAAAAGAAGTCTTAGACATATCGTAAGTTGTTGAAAACTCGTCACTTAAACTATGCCTAGTCTGACTAGTTTCTAGTCTGACTAGTCTGCCTAGTTTCTGGGCATACCCAGTCAGACTAGTCTGACTACTCTGACTAGTCTGACTAGGCATAGTTGCCGAGACCTCTTCCGGAAGGCGGACGGTGTACTCATTACCCTTATGTTCACCGGTGATCAAACGAACATCGATTAAGCCCACAACCACTAATCGCTCGATATTTGATTCAAAGGTTGCCCTCGAACCAATCCCGGCTTGACTCATCAGTTTAGGGCGCGAGACTCGAACGGTGCGCGTCGGAACGATGGCGCCGCGCGTCATTTTGTAAAGGCAGTCGTAGAGCTGTTTACTTTTACCTGTGAACAAGCCCGCCGGTATCGCTTCACGTGTGATCGAGTTGGCAACCTTCGTAAAGTCTTTTTGCGGAGAGATGGGCGAAGGTTGAGGAAGGCTTGGGGAAGTTGTCTCTTCAGTCAGACTAGTATGCCTAGTCAGACTAGTCTGACTAGGCATACTAGTCTGACTAGGCATAGTTGATTCTGAGCTGGGTTTAATTAAATCTTCATGCGGTAGTCTGAGCGAAGAGGGAACTGACAGGCCAAGTTTCTTTTTCACCTGGGGGGTGCGCATGGAATTGATGTTTTTCGGCTTTGGGTCGGTCATTAACGCCTCACTTTACTGCTGTCAGCTTTTGCCGTGGCATGTCGAGCTTGTCTAACACTTCGTCCGTCAGCGTCCAGAGTTGGTCAGCGGCGCGGTGTGTTTTCGCGTATAAAACTGCCGGCAGTTTTTGTGACGGGGCCTCCGCGACTTTCGAGTAGTCGTGCAGATTGGTATCAAAAACGTGACCGACAAGGCCGATGGCGGCTTCAACCGCGCTCCTCGATTCGGCGGAGAGGTTGCGTTGCGGTTTGTACAAATTGATGACCGCACCCAACATCTGGAGGTCGGAATTGACGTTCTTCCTGACCTGCTCAATCGTGTAGGCGAGGTCGGATAACCCTTGTAATCCCATCGCGTCGGCGGCACATGGGACGATCACAAAATCGGCAGAATAAAGAGCCGTGGTCAACAGCTTGCCCAGTTGCGGAGGGCAATCGACAAAGACCAGATCGTAGCTTTTACCGTGCTCTTTCAACTGGTTACGGAGCCGATGGGTCAAATAGTCGGGCTGCATTTCGAATCGGGCAAGACGGATGTCAGCCGGTACCAAATCGAGGCCCTCGACCGGGCTTTCGACGATTGCGTCGTCTAATGGCAGAGGCTCCATCTTGATGCCGGTCGGTGTTTCCGGCTCGATTAAAACGTGCGACAGAGTGGCCTCGTACACATCCGCATCAATCCAGCTTTGCGTCAAATTTCCCTGCGGATCACAATCAATAACGAGTGTCTGGAAACCGCGGAGGGCACAGCAAGCGGACAGTTCGCGTGTGATTGTAGTTTTCCCGACTCCGCCTTTTTGATTGGCGATAGCGATGGTTATCATGCCGCTTTATCCTGATTGTCTGGTTTCGGTATCAGGTCACTGAGGCGTATGCGCCACGTCGAGCCGATATGGAGGGCGGGTAATTTTCCGGTCTTCAGCCAAGCGTAAATGGTGCGTCTGGTGACACGCAGCAGCGTCGCCGCTTCTTCAGGTGTCAGAAATTCTTTCTGATTCATGGTGCGCAATTTACACCCCTTTTCATATATTGTGCAAGGATTTCATATCCGCGTCATCAGTAGATGAAACTGCATCGCTCCGTCAGAGATATTTCGTGAAACGTCATTGGGATTTCCGGTAATGGAATTTCCGCATTCCAAGCAGCGATGAAATAATGCGCAGCCGCTCGACAGACATCGCACACGCCGGTATGGTTCATAGCGATTTGCAATTGGATGCTACTCTTCAACGCTCGTTTAGAGGCGGGCTCTACCCGCCGGTGCAACTTGAGACGGCGGGCAGAGCCCGCCTCTAAACGGGCGCGCTCTAATTGCAAACAGCTATAGGTATCAGCGAACAAGGCGTGAAGGAGTGGGTCGGCGGTAGCGTCGTATTCAATCACGCATTCTTCAAGTCAATTCAGGCGCGACGGGAGAATCGTCAAAGTGGCAGAGAAGAAGAAACGGCTTCGTCCGACTGAAGTGTGGCGAGACGCGAAGGACCTGCTCTGGGCGCATCGCTATCGTCTGGCTTTGGGCATGGCGCTGATGATCGTCAACCGGCTCGTCGGACTGGTTCTGCCAGCGAGTTCCAAGTACCTAATTGACGAGGTAATCATCAAGCAACGCGGCGAGTTGCTGACCACGCTGGCTCTGGCTGCGGGCGGTGCCACGTTGATCCAAGCGGCGAGTTCCTTCGCCCTTGCGCAGGTGCTCGGCGTCGCCGCGCAGCGCGCTATCACCGAGATGCGCAAGAGCGTGCAGGCGCACGTCGCGCGTCTGCCGATTCGTTACTTCGACTCGACGCAGACCGGCATCCTTATCTCGCGGATCATGACGGATGCCGAAGGAATCAGGAATCTCGTCGGCACCGGCATCGCCCAATTAATCGGCGGGACGGTGACGGCGATTATCTCGCTCGGCGTGCTCTTTTACATTAACTGGCGTCTGACTTCGATCACGCTCCTGGCTTTGGCGATCTTCGGCGCGGTGATGGGATTGGCTTTCTCGCGGCTCAGGCCACTTTTCCGTGAGCGCGGCGAGATCAACGCCGAAGTGACGGGCCGGCTCGGCGAGACGCTCGGCGGCATCCGCATCGTCAAGGCATACTCGGCGGAGAAGCGCGAGTCATTAATTTTCGCGCGCGGCGCACACCGTTTGTTTCGCAACATCGCGCGTTCGATGACGGGGGTCTCCCTTGTTACGGCGCTTTCGACCGTCATCATCGGCAGCATTGGCGTAATTCTGATTCTCGTCGGCGGACGCTCGATCCTCTCCGGCCAGATGACGCTCGGCGACTTTTTCATGTACATCTTTTTTACCGCGCTGGTCGCCGCGCCGCTCGTCGAAATCGCGGCCATCGGAACGCAGATCACCGAAGCCTTCGCTGGCCTCGACCGCATCCGCGAAATTAAGCGGATGGCGACCGAAGACGAAGGCGAGCAGGATCGCGCGCCGGTTCAGGAAATCGAAGGCGACGTGGCTTTTGAAAACGTCAGCTACGAGTACAACCCCGGTGCTCCCGTGCTAAGGGGGGTGTCGTTCCGCGCGCCCGCCGGTTCGACGACCGCGCTCGTTGGTTCAAGCGGGTCAGGGAAGAGCACCCTCATCAGTCTGGTGTTGGCGTTCAACCGGCCCGTATCAGGCAGTGTGTTGGTGGACGGGCACGACCTCGCGTCGGTGCGTCTGCGCGATTACCGTCGACACCTCGGAGTCGTGTTGCAGGATAATTTTCTGTTTGATGGAACCATTGCGGATAACATCAGCTTCGCCCATCCGCACGCGACGCGCGAACAGATCGTCGCCGCCGGGCGCGTCGCCCACTGCGAAGAGTTCATCGACAACTTTGCGGACGGCTACGAAACAATCGTTGGCGAGCGCGGCGTCAAATTATCCGGCGGTCAGCGGCAGCGCGTCGCCATTGCCCGCGCGATTCTCGCTGACCCGAAGATTCTGATTCTCGACGAAGCCACGTCGAGCCTCGACAGTGAAAGCGAGATGATGATTCAGGACGGGCTGCAAACGCTGCGGCGCGGGCGCACCACGTTCGTCATCGCTCACCGGCTTTCGACGATCCGCAGCGCCGATCAGATTCTCGTCCTTGAGGCCGGTGAAATCGTTGAGCGCGGGACACATGAAGAATTGCTGGCGGCGGGCGGGCGCTATAAACAACTCTACGATAAGCAATACAATTTCGAGCGCGACCGGTTCATCAATCCCGGCGAAGACTTCACACCCGAACCGCCGAAGCAGTTAAGCGCCGCGGCGCCACGCCCGCCCCTCTCTAAAAGGCGCGTGGTGTGAAAGCAGCTTTTCAAACACCGACACATGCCGAAGGAGAAGATCATGGCAGCAACTACTCAAACTTATTCGAACCACACGCGCTGGCACCCGCCGTTCCACTTTTTCCTCGCGCCGGTGATGTTGATTAACCTCATCTTGGCCATCGTGCTTTTCTTCAGAAGTCCGGGATGGACGGAAGGGTGGTGGGTTGTGGTCTCGCTGGCACTCGTGGTGCTTGCGTCACTTGTTCGTCTGAACCCGCTGAAGACGCAGGACAGAATCATCCGCCTCGAAGAACAACTCCGCTATCAGCAAGTGCTGCCCGCTGACCTTGCGCGCCAGACCCCGAAACTCACCCGCGGACAGATCGTCGCGCTCCGCTTTGCCTCCGACGAAGAATTGCCTGAACTCATCCGACAGGTGCTTGATGGCCGGCTCACGAAATCCTCTGACATCAAGAAAGCGATTCGCAACTGGCGCGGCGACACCCTCCGCGTCTGATATTCAAATCAGTCTCTAAAACTTGTGGTCTCAGACTCCCAACAATTGCCTAGGTTCCACTAACCTCTTCAGATTGGAAGATACGCGGACTTGATGACGCAAACGCCGAAGCAGAGAGATAAACAGCGAAGGCAGAAATGATTGATGGCCTCGATCTTTGAATTGTGAAGGTGAGATTAACGAGCGCTGGCCCCTTCTTTTGTAAGCACTCCAAGTACATTATTTCGTCACACCCCGCCTGCGTCCTTCTGTCACTCCCGAAACGGCCATCAAAGCACTCCGCTATCAAGGCTCATTTGACGGAGGCCAGCACACGCTTAATTAATTCTTCAACGCTGCCGTGGTGCCAGCGCCAGACCACGACGAGGTCGTGTTCGGGGTCGACCCAGATTGTATTAGAGCCGTAACCGATGGCGGCGAAGCTCATCTCTGGCGCGCTCGGCCATTGCTTGCGCCCGATGTTTAGCCACCACAGATAACCGTAGTCCGGTTTCGCCGCGCCCGGCGTCGTCGCCGCCCGCACCCACTCGCGCGACACGATCTGTTTGTCTTGCCACTTGCCGCCGCGCAGAAACAGATAGCCGAACCGCGCTTCGTCGCGTGCGCTGATCCACAAGCCGCCGCCCCATCGCGTGCCGCCGCTGATGGACGTCATCTTTTTACCATCGACATCTACATCCGAGTTGAAGTAGCCGGGATACCGCCACGCGCTTGAAGCGCCGATGGGGTTCATCACTTCGTCGCGGAGCACGTCCGGCAGCGGCTTGCGCCAGACGCGCAGCAGCGACAGCGCGAAGCGGTTGATGCGCACGTCGTTGTATTCATAGAACGTGCCCGGTTCGCGTAGCGCGCGTAACTCGCGGCGTCCGTTTCCGAACTGCTCGACGCCGACAAAGTCGTGAGACTTACCCCACAACACTCCCTCCCACTCGCTGGTTTGTTGCGCGTGGTGATGCCATGTGACTTTGGCGTTGTGCGGCGAGTCGTACCCACCGTCGCGGACGTACGCACGAACGGGGTCATGAACGCTCTTCACGAGTCCGCGGTCGACGGCAACGCCGAGCAGGGTCGACAGAAAACTCTTCGCCGCGCTGTAGGTCGGGTCGGGTCGTTCGGTATCGCCCCACTCCGCGACGATATAGCCGTGGCGGATGATGATGCCATTACTTCCCCCGCGGTCTTTCGGAAGAGGCCCAAGCAGCGCGCCGAATGTTTCGACCTGCGTCGAGAAGTCGCGCGGGACTTTACTCTCCTGCGAGGCGGCGAACGCGACTGCGGCGGCGAGCAGATCGCCGTCCATCCCGACCTCGGCGGGACGCCGTCGCTGCCACCCACTTCCGCGTGGCGGGTAATAAACTGACGCGCGAGACTGAACGCCAGGCGCCCTTTGTGGTGTCGGCGCGCTTTGGAAAGCCGCAACATCAACGGAGCCACACAGCGCGAGAGCGATGAAAGCGGCAAACAAGAAACGTCTCATTAAGTATCCTTGAATTATAGCGGCATGCACTTGCGTGCGACCTGTGTTCGCGCAGTGCGCTCATGGCAGGCAAGATGCTTGCGCTCCCAGTGAGTCGCATGAAAGAAGTCGGCTGAGTCTCTCAAAGCATCATGGAACGTAAATTCGACGTAAAGGGAACAAGCGTGACCAGCCCACGCAGGCATACGCTCAGCTCAGGTGTTGCGCGAGAATCCAGGGCAGTAGTTGCGGCTCGGCGAGCGCGTTGAGCCATACGTTATGACCGACGCCTTCAATCTCGGTATAGCGGACGCGGTTGCCTTCGATGGCTTGCAAGGCTTCGACCATCTGACGCGATTCGTTGACCGGCACGATGCGGTCTTCGCGTCCGTGAAAAACCCACACCGGCGTGCGCCCGACGCGGCGCGCGATGGGCGCGAAACGATCACCGCTTTTCAAAGGGCTGCCGCCACAGATCGAAACGAGCGCGGCGAATCTGCCCGCCTGCTGCGACGCGATGTGCCACGCGCCATAACCGCCCATCGAAACTCCGGTCAGGTACAGTCGCTTTGTGTCCGCACGGAACTCCGCCACCGTTTGGTCGATGGCGGTCATGACCATCCGCTCCATCTCCGGGTCGTGCCAGAATTGATTGCGGCGACACTGCGGAAGCAGGATGATGGCCGGAACCTGCTCCAGATATTGCCGGGCGACCGCGCCGGCCCCGCCTTCGGCTCGCACAAACCCGCCTTCACCACGCTGCCCGATGCCGTGCAGGAAGACAATGACCGGCGGCTTTTCTTTGCCGCGTAAATTCGCGGGAACATACAATTGATAACCGTGAGACTCGTTGCCGACGCGGACGGTGCGCGAAAGCATTCCGCTCGCTTGCCCAGACTGTTGCCCGGGCTCTTCAAGCGCGCGGGAGTCCGCCGGCGACGCGACGGCAAACAAACTTCCCACCAACATTGAGAATAAAAGATTACGCATGCTGATGAACTTCACCTTTCGCTGTTTAGATTTTGATTTGTGATTGATGGCTGCGGCGCAGCATTCGAAGCGTGGCCCAGCAGCGACATCAGCCGGTCGGGGTAGTCGGTCATGATGCCGTCCACGCCGAGTTCGAGCAGACGGCGCATGTCACTTGTTTCATTAACCGTCCAGGCGTGGACCTGAAGGTTTCGCGCGTGAGCGGCGGCGACGAAACCCTCGGTCAGCACCTGCAACCCGCCAGCATACTCCGGCACTTGTAGCGCCTGCATCGTGGGACTGTACGAGTTAGCCAGTCCGGCTTTGTACATCGCTAGGAACTTACTAACTTCGGTCGGGCTGCCGGAGGTGGCGACCTCCGGGCACTCGCGCCGAAACTCGTCAAGCGTCGACTGGCGAAACGATCCGACCACAACTCTGTTAGCCATTCCGTGCTCGCGGATCACGCGACACAAAAGCTTCGCCGGTGAGGGCGAGTTCTGCTTCGGTTCGATGTTGAATCGCATCTCGGGGAATGCCGAAAAGACTTCTTGTAAGGTCGGTATCGTGATGCCACTACCACGCAAAGGAAAAGTCTTGCCGCCATCCGTCGAGAAGCGGAAAGCGGCGTCCAGCTTTTTAATCTCCGCGAGGGTCATGGCATTAACGCGCCCGGTGCCGTCGGTCGTCCGCTCAAGCGTCGGGTCGTGAATCACGATTAAAACCCCATCGGCGGTTTCGTGGACGTCCGTCTCGATCACGTCGACGCCTGAATGACGCGCCCGCTCAAAGGCGAACATCGTATTTTCGGGCCACAGACCGGCCCCGCCGCGGTGCGCGATGATCAGTGGGCGGCGCGTCTGTTGTTTAAAAAAGTCGCGGTCTGGCGCCGGCTCACCTGCCGACCACGCCAGTCCACCATACAGTCCACCGATCATCGCAATGCCGCCGAGTGCCAGTGCCGCTAACCATTTGACACGCCGACTCGTCACAACTCATCCTCCGTCAAAATCCAATCAGATGCCGGAACAGCGTCCCGCGTCGCTTGCTTTAATATGCTCGGAACACGGGCGTCAATTGACATTGTTTTATGTGAGAGAGCTTTCGCAAGGGGAGGCGGGACACTGTCGCCACTCGGCGACATTCTGCTGAAAGCATTCCGCCGGTTCGATCAGCACTACGCTATCACTTTCCAGTAAATTTGACCGAAGGAGGCAATCAAAATGACGACCTGCCCGGTGGATGTTGCCGGGAGAACATGTCCCTGCATGAAAATCCCGCATAAACAATAGATTCAACACAGTAATTGGTAAGGTACGCAGGTTGCCAAAGACTGATGTGGACTATGTGCCTAGTCCGCCGACCACTGCCCCCGCGAAACTATACTCTTCGACACCACTTCACACCCGGCATTTCTTCCTCACTTAACCTTCGGTGTTCTGCAACCGAGCAATGTACAAGAATTACCCGACAGCAATATTGATCCTGGTGTGTGTGGCCGTCATACTTTTGTCCCCTTGGACGACGCGCGCCCTCGACCCGAAGAGAGCCTTCACTCAATACAGTCATAGCGTGTGGCAGACGGAAAATGGATTGCCGCAGAATTCGATTCAGGCGATGGTCCAAACCCGCGACGGATATCTGTGGCTTGGGACGCAGGAAGGTCTGGCCCGCTTCGACGGCATACGGTTCAACGTGTTCGACAAGAGGAACACGGAAGGCCTCAAGAACAATAACATTCGAGCGCTGCTGGAGGATCGAGAAGGGAGTCTGTGGGTCGGCACCGAGGGCGGACTGAGCCGGATGAAGGACGGACAATTCATCAGTTACACGACGCAGGACGGG
>JACDEG010000036.1:9997-21157 GCA_013816505.1 Pyrinomonadaceae bacterium
ATCCACGAAGACGAAAAAGGAAACATCTGGGTCGGGACGGATCACGGGCTGAACCGTTTGAAGGACGGGAAGGTTACCGATTATGCAGCGCGGGATGCATTGTCAAAAGACGCTGTGTCCGCCCTCTGCGAAGACCAGGGTGGAACGCTGTGGGTCGGGACGAGTGGAGGAGTGAGTTGGTTGAAGGATGGCCGAGTCATTGAATACACGGCGGGGCAGGAATTGTTGCAGGCGAACGTCCGCGCAATTTACGAGGGGCCAGACAGGTCGATCTGGATCGGTAGCTACGGTGGTGGAACGTATCGTTTCAAGGACGACATCTTAACCAGCTACGGGGTGCAAGAGGGATTATCGAACAACACAATGCGCTCGATTTATCAAGACCGGGAAGGAAGCCTCTGGTTGGGCACGGAAGGCGGCGGTCTGAATCGGTTCCGGGATGGACTCTTTACTGCCTACACGTCGAAAGATGGACTATCGAACGACACGGTGCTGTCGATCCACGAAGACATAGAGGGTAACCTCTGGGTCGGGACGAACGGGGGCGGTCTCAACCGACTCAAAGATAGCAAGTTCCTGACCTATACAAAGCAAGAGGGGCTGTCTAGTGACATGGTGCGTGCGATCTATGAAGACCGCCAAGGCGGCGTCTGGATCGGGACGGACGGCGGCGGGTTGAACCTGCTGAAGGATCATCGCCTGACCGCATACACTACCAAAAACGGTCTGACGAATAACTCTGTGTGCGCGATTCATGAATCGCGGGATGGCACGCTCTGGGTCGGCACCTACGGCGGCGGAATCAATCTACTGAAGGATGGGAAGTTTACCGCTCTGACCACCAATGATGGATTACCGAACAACTTCGTGGGGGCGATTCACGAAGATCAGCAGGGGAGTCTGTGGGTCGGCACCTACGGTGGCGGGCTTGGCCGGCTACGCGACGGGAAGTTCACAACGTTCACGACGCGTAACGGCTTAATCAACAACACGGTGTTCTCGATCAGTGAAGACCGAGGCGACGCGTTGTGGATCGGCACGCGCGGCGGACTGAGTAAGCTCAAGGACAACGTATTTACTAACTACACCACGCAGGACGGATTATCTAACGAGATGGTGTTGGTGGTCTACGAAGACTCGGAAGGCAGCCTCTGGATCGGGACGAGCGGCGGTGGGCTAAATCGCTTCAAAGACCAAAAGTTCACCAGTTTCACGACGAAGCAGGGGCTGTTTGACGACCTCATATACCAGATACTAGAGGATAACCAGGGTAACTTCTGGATGAGTTGCAACAAGGGCATTTTCCGCGTTAGCAAACAAGAGCTTAACCTCTTCGCTGAGGGGAAAATTAAATCCATCACTTCCACGCACTACAGCACGGCGGATGGCATGCTGAGTAACGAATGCAACGGCGGCACTCACCCCGCCGGGTGGAAGACGCGCGACGGAAGGCTTTGGTTCCCGACCACTAAAGGAGTGGTCGTTATCGATCCCGGCAACCTCAGGCTGAACTTAAGGCAGCCCCCTGTGAGAATCGAGCAGGTCACCGTTGACACCCGACAAGTCGCGCCGGACAAAGAGGCCGAACTGGCGCCGGGCAGCAACAAACTTGAGTTCCAATACACGGGCCTCAGTTTCGTTGCGCCGGATAAAGTCAGCTTCAAATACAAGCTGGAGGGATTCGACAAGGATTGGATCGACGCCGGCACGCGGCGCACAGCTTACTACACCAACATCCCGCCGGGCCGTTACCGATTCCTGGTCCTCGCTTGTAATAACGACGGGGTGTGGAGCGAAGCCGGAGCTGTGTTCAGTTTCTACGTCAGGCCGAGAATCTATCAAACATACTGGTTCTACTTGGTGTGCCTTGCCACCTTCGGTCTGGTAATCGCTGCGGGTCATCGCCTGCGCGTCCGTGGGATGCAGACGCGCGCCCGCGAATTATTGAAATTGGTGGAGGAGCGCACGCAGCAGCTTTCACAGACCAACCAGATTTTGGAAGAGCAGACTCAGCAACTAGCCAGCGCCAACCAGCAACTGCATCAGATGTCATACCTCGACGGGTTGACTGGCGTCGCCAACCGCCGTCATTTCGATGAGTTGTTTGAACAAGAGTGGCGGCGCGCGGCACGAACCGGCAGACCGCTCTCGCTGCTGATGATAGACATCGATTTCTTTAAGGACTTCAATGACACGTACGGCCATCAGCACGGCGACGGATGTCTCAAGCAGGTGGCCGATGCCATGAGCCGGGCGCTCGTCCGTGCCGGGGACTTCGTCGCGCGCTACGGCGGCGAAGAGTTCGTAGTGATGTTGCCGGGAACTAACGCGGAAGGTCTCGGTTTCGTGGCGGAGAGTCTGCGCGAGGTGGTCGAGAGGTTGTCGATCAGACACGTCAATTCACGGTGCAGCAAAGTCGTGACGATCAGCATGGGAGGCGCGACTGCCTTCCCGAATGAAATGGCGAACAACTTATGCCTCCCGACCGAACTCATCGCGCGGGCCGATCAGTCTTTGTACCTCGCAAAGCGCGAAGGGCGTAACCGGTTTGTGATCGCAAATGAAGCCGTGATCGTGGCATCGGATCAAGTCAGCACGCTAAATAGTTGACCATCCTGTCCGCCCCTCTTCGCAGCGGCGGGCGCGATGGTTACTGGTCGTCGTCATCCTTCGGTCGAACTTCGTCCGGTTTGATTTCCCGCTCTTCCTTGTCCTCCTCGAACATTTCTTTGTGCGCCCGTTTCAGCACATCCGGCGCGTGCTCTTTGGCGAACTCTTTACCTCTGCGGCCGTTGGTCTGGAAGACTACTCGCCTGAATTGGCGCGTCGTGGTATATGTTCGCTCAAAGTATCTGGTTCGTTTAGCACGCCAATTTGTGTAAGGAGATGTCCGATGAAAAAAGTGTCGATCTATGGATTCTATATTGTCATCGCGGCCGCCGCGCTGGCGTGGACTTCGGTCGCACGCTCGCGGAAGGTGCGCGCGCAGGAAGCCGCAAAGCCGTCGACAGTCGGCCGCATCATCCGCCACGACGCGCGCTTCGACGAGTTAATCGCGAGCGATGCAAAGCTCGAAGTCTTAGCCTCTGGTTTTGAGTGGTCGGAAGGCCCGCTGTGGATCAAAGACGGCGGGTACTTACTCTTCTCCGACATTCCGCGCAACTCGGTGATGCATTGGAAAGAGTCGGAGGGTGTCCGTCTGTTCATGAAGCCGTCGGGTTACACCGGCGTCGCCGACTATGGGCGCGAGCCGGGCAGCAACGGGTTGACGCTTGACGCGGCGGGCCGGTTAGTGTTGTGCGAGCACGGCGACCGGCGCATTTCACGGCTCGAACCGATGGGCGGCAAGCGGACGCTGGTTGATAACTATCAGGGCAAGCGCCTCAACTCGCCGAACGACCTCGTTTTCAAATCCAACGGCGACCTCTACTTCACCGATCCACCTTACGGACTGCCGAAGGGCGCCGACGACCCGCACCGCGAACTCGATTTCTGCGGCGTCTATCGTCTGTCGCGCGACGGGCAACTGACACTGCTGACGAAAGAGATGACCCGCCCGAACGGCATCGCTTTCTCTCCCGACGAAAAGACTTTGTACGTCGCGCAGTCCGACCCGCAGCGCGCCGTGTGGATGGCATTTCCGGTCAAGCCGGACGGCACAATCGGGGCGGGTAGAATCTTCCACGACGCGACGCCGCTCGTCGGGAAAATACCGGGACTGCCCGACGGGATGAAGATTGACCGCGAGGGCAACGTGTTCGCCACCGGGCCGGGAGGGGTGCACATCTTCGCGCCCGACGGGACACCGCTCGGTCGCATCGACACCGGCCAGTCGACCGCCAACTGCGCGTGGGGCGACGACGGCTCAGTGCTCTACATCACCGCCGATAATTATTTGTGCCGCATCAAGACGCGAACAAAAGGGAATGGCTGGTAGGTGTTTAAGAAGCGGGCGAATGACTTATCCAGAGTCATTAACTCCGGGTGTGGCAGTGGATTATTTAACACCGAAGACACAGAGGAGGCACAGATGTCATTGAAAAGACGAGGCGCTAAAGTTCGGTGCGCGGTGCTGAGGTAGCTGCCATAATCGCTCGAATCGCGGTTAACCATTGTCCTCAGCCATAGGTAGACTCCGGCGTCGCAACTTGAGTTATTGTTGACGGGTTAACTATGATTGAGCAGCAATGAACAACTTATTCACAGGGGCACGTTGCATTAACTGGTCGTGGCGGATTGTGTGTTGGTGGGTCATCGCCGTTCACGCGACCACCTTCGGGCAGACGAAAGACACGTTCGGGGTGAAGTTTGTGGATGTCGCGCGGCAGGCGGGCATCACCACTAAAACCATCTACGGCGACGAGCAAAAGAATCGTTACCTGCTGGAAACGACGGGCAGCGGCGCGGCCTTTTTCGATTACGACAACGACGGATGGCTGGACGTCTTTTTAGTGAATGGCACGCGCTTCGACGGTTTGCCTCAAGATCAGACGCTGACCAACCGGCTTTACCGCAACAACGGCGATGGCACGTTTACCGACATGACGGGAAAGGCCGGACTGACGCGCAGCGGCTGGGGGCAGAGCGCGTGTGTCGGCGACTTCGACAACGACGGCCACAGTGATCTGTTCATTTCCGCCTACGGCAAGAATGCGCTTTATCGCAACAAGGGCGACGGCACGTTCACCGAAGTCGCGGATAAAGCCGGGGTCGCCAACAACCGCACGCGCTGGGGGTCGGGCGCGGCCTTCCTCGATTACGACAAAGACGGACACCTCGATTTGTTCGTCGCAAGTTATATTGATTTCGATCCGAAGACCGCGCCGCTTCCAGAAACCGGGCCGTGTCTATACAAAGGCGTGATGGTCGCGTGCGGCCCGCCCGGACTGACCGGCGGTGTCAACATGCTCTATCGCAATAACGGCAATGGTACGTTCACCGATGTGTCAGAGAAGTCCGGCGTGACGAAAGCCAACGGCACGTACGGACTCGGCGTACTGGTCGCCGATTTCGACAACGACACATGGCCGGACATCTACGTCGCGAACGATTCATCGCCCGCCGCGCTCTATCAGAATAATAAGAACGGGACGTTCACCGACATCGGACTCGAAGCAGGCGCGGCGTTCAGCGTCGACGGCAAGCCACAGGCCGGGATGGGAGTTTCGGCAGGCGACTACGACCGCGACGGCTGGCTGGACATCTTCAAAACAAACTTCTCCGGCGACACCTCGACGCTCTATCGCAACGTCGGCAAAGCGGTCTTCGACGACATGACTTTTCCCGCCGGCATCGGCGTCAACACGCGCTGGCTCGGGTGGGGATGCGGCTTCTTCGACATGGACAACGACGGCTGGCTGGATGTCTTCTTAGTCAACGGACACGTCTATCCGGAAGTCGCGCGGCTGACGACCGAGGCCGGCTATGCGCAGCGCAAAGTTTTGTACCGGAATTTGCGAAACGGTCGCTTCGAGGATATTTCGGTGAGTGTCGGCGGCGCCGTTATGACACCGTCACCGGCACGCGGTTGCGCCTTCGGCGACTTTGACAACGACGGCCGAATCGACATTCTCATCAACAACATCAACGCCCTCCCGGAACTTCTGCGCTCGGAGTCGAGCGCCGGCAACAACTGGATCAAGATTAGAACCGTCGGCGCGAAATCCAATCGCGACGGCATCGGCGCGCGCATCAAATGCGTGACCGAGGACGGCACCCAGATTGACGAGGTGCGCAGCGGCGGCAGTTATTATTCGCAGAACGACCTGCGCATTCACTTCGGCGTTGGCAAGAATCAGAAGGTGAAGACGATTGAGATTCGCTGGCCGAGCGGACAGGTGGATACGCTGAACGATGTCGCCGTCAACCAACTCATCCATGTCAAAGAAGGCATCGGCATCCTGCGGACGATGTCTCTGAAAGAGAATAAGAAGTAGTGCGTTGATTGACAGCGTGGTGTTACCCGTTGAGAGGCTTTGTTCATGCCCGACCGTCGGCACACACTAACCTAACGCCCCTTTGCGACAGGAAATTTACAGCCCAGCGTGCTTTGTCAATCCTTATAATTTCTATGAATCATTCGTTCCCAGACTCACGCCAACAACCGTCTTGGGCAACGCTTCTGATACTCATTGCTTTCATCTCCCTGCCCGCTTACGGACAGAAAGCTCCGGCGCGCGGATCTGCCGAGGGGCATTACCAGAACGGACTCGCGCTGTTACAAAAGCAGCAGGTCGATCTCGCCATCACAGAGTTTCGCGAGTCGATTCGTTTGAACCCGAAAGTCGCCGAGACTCATGCTTCACTTGGCTTCGCGCTCGGCACTAAAGGCTTGCTGCCGGAGGCCATCACCGAATTCGAAACGGCGGTCAAACTCAAGCCCGACTTTGCCGAAGCTCATTATTACCTCGGCACCGCGCGCTGGTTTTCGAACAACGTTGACGGCGCAATTGTGGCGCTGAAGACGGCGGCGCGACTGCTGCCCAATCATACGAACGCGCATTATTACCTCGGACTTGCTTTGAGCAAAAGCGGCGACACTCAAGGCGCGATTGGGGCGCTTCGGACGGCCGTCCAACTCGCACCGGAGATGATCGAGCCGCGTCACGCGATGGGGCAGGTCTTACAGAAAGACGAAGACCTCGACGGCGCGATTGATGCGTTTCGCACGGTCATCAAGTTGAAGCCCGATTTCATTCAAGCATACAACGACCTTGGCCTCGCGCTCGTCCAGAAGCGCGACCCCGATGGTGCCGTCGCCGCGTTCAACTCGGCGCTGAAGCTCGACGCGAACAACCTCACGGCGCACCACAACCTCGGCATGACATTGATTCAAAAAAGCGATTACGTTGCGGCAATCGAGCAGTACCGCAAGCTGATCGCGCTTGCGCCCGACGATGCTGAAGCACACTACAATCTTGCGCTGGCGTTGAAACAGAAAGACGATCTTGACGCAGCCGTGAGGGAGTTGAGAAAGACCATCGCGCTCCAACCCTCTCTGCCGGAGGCGCACTATACTCTCGGCGTCATACTGTTGCAGCAGTCGAAGCTGAAAGAAGCGTCCGACTCATTCAGGGCGGCGACAGCGGCGAAGCCCGATTACCCGGAAGCGCACTATTCCCTTGGCACCGCGTTACAGCAGCAGGGCGACACCGATGGCGCCATCACGGCCTTTCGCGCGGCGCTTAAGTACACACCGAACGCGCCGGAAATTCACAACACGCTCGCGACCGCGCTCCGGCAGAAAGGCGACGTGGAAGCATCGCGTGCCGAGTTTCAAGAAGCCGCGCGGCTCAACAAACTGAAGTCGAACATGCAGGCCGCCGTCTTCGCGACCAACACCGGCATCGCGCTGTTGAAAGTAGGAAAGGTTGATGAGGCTATCGAGAGGCTTGAGTCGGCGGTGAAGACAAATCCGATGAATGCGCCAGCGCACTACAACCTTGCCAAAGCGCTTCAGCAAAAAGGCCAGCGCGAAGCGGCGAGAGCGGCTTACGAGAAAGCCAGGCAGATTGATCCGCGTCTGAAGCCTCTGCAATAGGGGTCGGGGGTCGGGGTCGGGCTATAGTCTTTTTGCCAATGCGTTTCGCAGTGCATAGAGTTGCCTGCCCAACGAGGATATGCGTTCTAAGATTTGGCTGAGTTGTTCCGGCGGCAAGTATTTCAAACGCGCAGCAATTTCCATTTGAGTTTCCACCTCTGCTAAGGACGCTTGAGCTATCGAGAAATGATGAAGATACTCCTTACTGTGCTCCCTTGTGTGGCCTTCGGCAATGTTCGAGGGAACTGATACTGCCGCTCTCTGTATCTGGCTGGTAAGACCGTAAATCTCATGCTTAGGAAATGCTTGAGTGACGTGGTAGACCTGCTCCACCAAGTCCATCCCGGCTTGCCAAACTCTAAGGTCTCGAAAGCTATTGATTGCCATTCTACCTCCTGTTTTCCCCGGCCCCTGGCCCCCAACCCCCGGCCCCTTCTTTGATCGTGATCAAACGATTCGCTTCAATGTCGTTAACCATTTCAGTCAACCCGTTCGGCCAACGCACTTCAATCTGATCCGCCTTTTGGTTCTTGCCCATTCCGAAATGTAAACGAAGGTCGTTGTGTGAGTAGTAGCTGGTCTGGCTGGTTACTTCCTGAACCTGTGTGTGCGCTCCGGTCGTCACCGAGACGCGTGCGCCGATGGCGCTGCGGTTCGACTTTGTTCCCGTTAGTTTCACTTTGAGCCAGTTATTGACGGGACGGCGCGAGTCACCGGCGTACTCGTTGCGCAGCAGCAGCGGCGGCTCATTCATGTTCATCACCAGCGCGTCAACGTCGCCGTCGTTGTCGAAGTCGCCGAAGGCGCAGCCACGACTCGATTTCGGATCAAGGATGCCGGGGCCGGACTGCGCGGTGACCTCCTTGAATCGATTGTTGCCGAGGTTGCGGAACACGAGGCGCGGGCTGCGGTGCGGATACTCTTTGAAAAACTTTTCGACTTCCGGGTACACGTTTCCGGTCGCGATGAATAGGTCGGGCCACGTGTCGTTGTCAAAGTCGGCGAAGCCGGTGCCCCACTGTACGTAGCGTGTGTGCTCGAACCCGGCGGCGCGCGATGCGTCCTCGAAGAACGCACGCTCGCTGTTTTTATAGAGCACCGGCAAGTCGTCGGAGAAGTGTGTTTTGAAAATATCAAGATAACCGTCGGAGTTGTAGTCACCGATGGTGACACCCATCCCGGCCTGCGCCTGTCCGTCTTCGTTATATGCGCTGCCGGTTTCGAGCGCCACGTCGGTGAACGTGCCGTCACGGTTGTTGCGATAGAGCGTGCTCGCCGTCGAGTCGCACGCCACGTAGATGTCAGTCCAACCGTCGTTGTTGTAATCGGTCGTGATCGCCGTCATCGAGTAGCGGCCTTGAACTTTCGCGACGCCCGATTTCTCTGAGACATCAATGAAGGTGCCGTCGCCGTTATTGCGGTATAACAGGTTGGTGTCGGTCGGCAATCCCTTCGGCCCGCAGTTGACAGGCACGCCCTTCCACGAGCAGTTCGCCCCCTTGCCCGGTTCGAGCGCATTAGTGAGATCGAACTTCAAGTAGTTGGCGACGAACAGATCGAGATTTCCGTCGCGGTCATAATCGATGAAAGTGCAGCCCGACCCCCAACGCGTACCCTTCGCACCGAGACCAGCCATGTCCGTCGCGTCGGTAAATGTGCCGTTCCCGTTGTTGCGATAGAGAATGTTCCGGCCCCAATAGGTGATGAAGAAATCCTCGTCGCCGTCGTTATCGTAATCACCGACGCTGATCGCCGACGCCCAACCGGTGCGGCGCAGTCCCGCCTTATCCGTCACGTCCTGAAAAGTTCCGTCGCGTTTGTTGCGGTACAGCCGGTTGGTCGGCTCTGTACCCTTCGGGAAACCTTCGAGCCGCGTGCCGTTCAAAAGCAGGATGTCCGTCCAGTTGTCATTGTTGTAATCAACGAAGGCAACGCCGCAACCGTTTGTTTCGATAATGAATCGCTTCCGCTCGACGCCGCCATAGATTGTCGGCTCCGAAAGTCCGGCGCGCGCCGCCACGTCAACGAACGTGACCGGAAAAGCGTCCGCTTCATTGTTAATTTTGAGTGTCGTCGTGGAACTTTGTTGCGCAACCGCACGGTTCGTTTGAGACGGAAACAAAAACAGCCCGTGTATGAAAACTAAAACATAAATGACTCGCAGCGTAACGAAAACAAGGCGATTGACTTTCATAATTGTATAGAGAGGCCCGGCGTCGAGGCTCAACAGAATATTCTCTTAGCCGGCACCTGACCCCCGGCCCCTATGGTTTCTTGTCCGAAAGCGTCCGCAAACGTTCGGCGGTCTCGAACTCTTGCTTGGCTTCCTCGGCGCGATTTGATTGTTGAAGAACTTGCGCGAGCACGTGGTGCCCTGAATAGTTGTTCGGGTCCATCTGCAATGCGCGCCGGAGCATGCTCTCGGCATTCATCATGTCCGCCTTCTTCAAGTAGACCTTACCGAGCACGATGTACGGACCGCTGAAGTATGGATTGAGCCAGATTGATTTCTGAAGCGGAGCGATTGATTCGTCCCATTTAAGCTGCCGCGTGTACGCCTCGCCGAGACGGTAATAAGCCATCCCGAACGCCGGGTTGACGGCAATCTCTTTCTGCAAAAGATCAATGCCGAAATCAATCTGCGCGCGGAAAATCGCCAGCTCACCTAACATGAAGTTGGCCTGGGGTAGTTTCGGGTCAAGTTCGAGAGCTTTGCGCAACTCTTTTTCAGCAAACTCTTCGAACTGTTGACGCACCATCATCTGCGCGTTGATTAAGTAAGCAGGCGCGGAATCGGGCTGGAGCTTGAACATGCGGGCGAATGCTTCGCGCGACTTGTCGGGCGCGTGGGTTTGGATGTATCCGATGCCGAGCGCGTAGGCCATTTCGGCGCTGTCAGGTGACCAATGCACAGCCTGTTCAAGATAAGGAACGGCTTCCTTCACATGACCGAGAATGTAATGCGAAAGCCCAAGCGTTTGCACAATCGGGCGATACTCACGACTGGTTTCCGGTGTCTGCTTAAGTGCCACTGAGAGATGTTCGACGGCCCGCACGTGATCGTTTTTTTTGTAGTAAGCCAATCCCAAAAGGTAATACGTTTGCCTGTCAGTTGAGCTTTTACCCGTGAGCGCGGTGAGCGCCTTGATTGCTTCGTCGACTTTGCCGGACTGCAAAAGTTCTTGCGCTTCCAGCACAGTCGGGGCGGCGGACGAGACCGTGCTCGGCTGTACGTTGACACTCTGACCCAAAGCCGAAGAGTGCGCCAGAGAAATCACGATGGCGGAAGTAAACAACAAAATAAATTTGCGCATATTGATGCCTTGGAAATGCATGAATTGATTTTTGCTTGAACCTAATCACTCAAAAGTGACAGGTAAATGGTGACAGGTGACAGGAAGATCAATGTTCATGGCGAGTGGCGCCGTCTTTCAACAACGGGTTCGCTCGTGTGGCCCGGCAGCAGGTTATTACCGCAGCAGTGCGATGCTGATTGTCTTCACTTGTCACCTGTCACCCGTCACGTTTGAGAAATCAGGATATGGTCTGCGCGCTGGAAAGGCAAAAGGCGCGAATGTTAGGAAAAACCTTTGCCGTCAAGAACGAGATTGCAAACATCA